>NZ_JAKOAV010000001.1 GCF_029478095.1 Pelotomaculum isophthalicicum JI
ACTTAAGGATTTAAAGCTTAAAGTCATGGCCCGAATGATAAGTGAACCAGACGCTGCATTACAAGACCTGTCCTTTGAGGAACGACTCGGAATTATGGTTGAAAAGGAATGGCTCGCTAAGAAAAACGCCCGGCTCCAAAGACTCTTACATCGGGCCTCCCTCGGATTGAACGCTTGCATTGAAGATATTGATTATACCGTGGATAGAACGATTGATAAAAAAACCATCCAGGCCCTGTCAACATGCTTCTTTATTGAACAGAAACTCAATATCGTGATTTCCGGTAAAACCGGAAGCGGCAAATCATATATTGCTTGTGCCTTAGGAAACTGTGCCTGTCGGCACGGCTATACCGTCAAATACTTCAGAATCCCGGAACTCCTGCTGGAAATCCAGGCTGCCAAAAGTGAAAACAGGTATGCAAGGTTTATGAATCAACTTCAAAATATTAAATTGCTGATATTAGACGACATTGGTCTTAAAGCATATACACTTGAAGAAAGCAGGGACATTCTTGAAATAACCGAAAGCAGGTACAACAAAAGCTCGACCGTGCTATCGGGACAAGTTCCCCACACCCAGTGGTATGATTTGTTCCCGGACCCTACAATAGCAGATGCCATAATGGATAGGTTTATTCACAATTCATATATCCTGGCTCTTGATTCAAAAAAATCAATGCGTGCAGTGATGGCCGAAAAAACAATAAAAGATATGAAAATAACTATAGATATAGGTACGTATTCCGAGCGAAAACGATCACCAATTCCGACCGAAACTGATCACTGATACTCATTCTGAGGAAAAGCGATCAATAGTGCCTAATATTATAGACACTACCGGGGGGTTGAAAATAAAAATGTTTATCCGCTGGAAAGGGCGATATGCTTATCTGGAACGGCGTTATAAGGACAATAATGGCAAAGTAAAATCTCAATCAAAATATCTTGGACAAAACCACTTATTGACGCTGGAGAAGATGGTAACTGCAAGTGAAATTAGCGAACATGATTTCAAAATGTTAGCCGGCTGTGCTCCTGAGGGAATATTAAAAGCCACAAAGGATGGTGCGCTAACAATATATGATGAAGCTTCCTGCTTGCTCAGAAATCACAGAATAGCTATATTTTTCAATGGCAGTTGGCTGCCCGGCTTAGTGGTCAAAGATGAACATGGCTGGTATCTCAAAGATGATAGCGGCAACATTATTGGTTTGCGACCTGGAACAAGGATAAGGTTAATTCTTTGAGCCGGAAATCTTTTGTAGTGTCTAATATTTTGGACACTACGACAACATAAAGATACTTAACTTACAGTTATGTCAAAAAAAGATTTAGTTACACAAGAAGTTAGTATATGTTCTTGTGTCACCAGTGGGTTGTGGACAGTGCCGTCCTGTGGACAACCTTGCCAGGTTGACCACAGGACTTGGATAACGCTCCGCGTTACCCACACTGTCCACAACCCCGGCGGCTATATAAAATTAAATAATGATATTCTCAATGAGCACAAAAAAGGAAAGGAAGAATTTTTATGACGAATACTTGATTTAAATTGGTCAGTGTGTTATGTAAAAAGTGCCAGCGTCGCTTCGCTCAGATAACAATCGTTTTCGTTTCGGAATCACCTTAATGCATTACTGTAAAATCAAACAACCGACAAGCGGTGTCCGGATGCCTCCGGAATCACTGTCCGGATGTTTCCGGAACGGTGTCCGGATGTTCCCGGATTCGCTGTCCGGATAAACCGGAATACGCATGCCTGATTTATATGAGATTATGCTGGCCCAGGCCAGGCTGGATCAGGTGGATGACGTGCCGGTGTTCACTGTCGGCCGTTTGAAGATACCGGAAGAATCCATGATTTTAAAAAGGTTGATTGATATTTGTCTTTCCCTCGTTGCGCTTGTGGTTACCGCGCCTTTGTGTATCCTGGTGGGCATTGCCGTAAAATTAGACTCGCCGGGGCCTGTTTTATACCGGCAAAAGCGTCTTACCATGCAGGAAAAACCTTTTTATCTGTACAAGTTCCGTACCATGGTGGTCGACGCCGAACAGGAGAGCGGGCCGGTGCTGGCCTCGCAAGACGACCCGCGGGTTACCAGGGTGGGGCGCTTGTTGCGGGCGGCCCGGATCGACGAAATCCCGCAGTTGCTGAACGTTTTGAAGGGTGATATGAGCATTGTGGGGCCGCGGCCGGAAAGACCTTTTTTCGTTAACGAGTTGGTAAAACAGGACCTGGCTATTTTACTGCAGACTGTAAAAGTAATGTTGATGAAAGACAGGGCCTCTTGAAGCCAATTTTGGCACTTAAACATTTCACGGATGTTTTGTGACTGCCAGGATGGTGATTTGATCTTTATCCGGACCATAACACCAAAATATCCGGTAAGCCGCCGCGGTGGCTTGTTCAGCATATGCTTCGAAAACTTTTTCCCCCTCGGGGCCTTTCAGGCTGGTAAATTCGTGAGTTTGAAGACTTTTATGGCGGGGATTTTCAGCTAAAAGATAAAGGGCTTTTTTAACAGCTTTATATCTCTTGTTCAGCCCTCGATCGTTCTTAAGCGTATTTAATTGTTGTTTCGCCTGTTCAGTGATATATATCGTAAACATTTTTTACCCCATGCTAAAGCTCATTAAGATCCAGGCGGGAAATTTTACCCTCGGAAGCGTCTTTAATGCCTTTAAGAACGCCTTCCAGGGCTTCTCTGTCCTGAAAGAGCCATAATTCGGAGGCGGGGATTTCGACAATAGGCTGTAGAAAAACTTCGCCCCGGTTATTTTTATATATCCGTACTCTTTTATAACCTTTCATTAATTCACCAATGGTAAGCCTATTTCTTTCATCAATAGTTCGGGTATCAACTTCTTCGAATTCGCTGTTAACAAAAATAGTATTATTATCCATGAATGCACCTGGTTTCTGAAATCTAAACAAATCATTTATTTAGATTCTCTCCCGCCCGACTAAACGGGAGGCAGTTTCACAGGATTCAACTGCGTAAGCTATGGACTCTCGTCCATATTCCGGGTGGCAGAAATGCCGCCTGGTTTTACAGTTCTGCCCGGAAGGGGGTGTTACCCACCGCCTTGGTTGATTTAACCTCCGCGCCCGACTTTCACCGCGTGTCTTTGCGACGCATCATCGGATGTAACTGCTTAGAAACCTTTTCCTCTCTAAATTTTACTTAACAATCATATGCCACTCACCTCCTGTGTCTATTATAAAATAGAACAGGTGTTCGTGTAAACATATTATTATTCTTTACATGCTTTTATTTAACTATTTCGTAGCTGCTTACAACCTCCTCGTAATTATTATAATATCATTCCCATAGTGGGTCAATGGGATATGTTAATATAAATAATTATATTCCATACAGACACCGGGATATGTCTACCGGTGAATGTTAAGTACCGCCGGCCACTGGGCCAAGGATTACATTGCGACTGCGGCCGCGAACGGTATCGTCAACGGATACAGCGCGACGACATTCGGTCCTGATGACCCGATTACACGCGAGCAGATCGCGGTGATGATCGTCAGGGCGGTCATAGTGAAGATACGATTGAGCAGAGTGGCAACGTTTGGTATACTATGTTTATGTGATGCTGCGGGTCGATTTTTCTTGTTAATTGTCAAATTTTCTAGAAAATCGGGGGTGGGTTATGTTATTACTGATAATATGAATAACTCAATTTATTGGATATTGTCATAATTGCGAAAAATTATGGCAGCATTGCGAATTAGCAGCGGACCCGGCATGCTCCGGACCCGGTCAATTTTCTGGCCGGGTCTTCACTTGTAAGTTCATGATGGGTGAAAAAGCAAAACCGGCACTTTTAAATGCCGGTCGTTTGGGTTAGTAACATACCTTTTTGTATTACCTCATTATACAAAAATGTTCCTTCTATGGCTTGATTGTACTCATCTCTGGTAAAAACATGCGGCTCAACTATTAGACCAGTATCAGCAAATTCCTCCATTAAAAAAACTGTTTCATTTATATAATCCTTACCAAATACTGGTGATACCACTGCAATATCAACATCGCTGTAAGGTTTGGGGATTCCTTTGGCGTATGAACCGAAAAGATACACCCTATCAATTGGTATTTTATTACCCAAATTATTAATAACTTCTGTCAGTTTTTTGATGATGGTTTCTGTTGGGATAACCTCTCTTTTATTTTTTCTTTTAACCACTTTACCATCGCCTCCATGATACCAGGATTTTTTTAGCTTCTTCCTTATTGCATTTTGAGAATAACCTCTTTTTCCTTTCAGGATATCTGGCAGCAATCGCATAAGTTGTTAAAGCTCTTAAAAAGAACTTTTGCTCTACTGTTAATAATTCCGCAATTTCAGCATCCTGTGCAAGTATATACAGATCATGAATAGGGTCGGGATATTCATCCAGTGCTGTAATACATGCCTTCAAAATCTTTTCGACAGCTTGTTGACACATAAATGCACAATGTAAAAATTTATAATTTTTATAACAAAGATTTGCAACGTCTAGATCTTCGTCAGATATTGCAAGCCATTCTTGAACTTTTTCTCTGGTAGACATTTTTTTATTCCTTCTCCAGAATGCTTTCTTATTTGTCTATATATTATTACCTCCTTTTAATAATATCAAGCTTATGCCAAAAATATTAGTCGGAATTGTAATAGGCAGTGATTCCGACTTGCCTGTTATGAAGGATGCCGCTGCTGTCCATGACGAACTGGGAGTAGTTTATACAATTTTTTGGGGTGCGGTTAGTATAAACTATTATCTTTCATGTGAACATACATTATTGAGTTGAGTGGTAACTTTTGGTATACTGTTTTTATTCGATGCTAAGAGTCTGCCGCCCCCACCGGCGCCTGTAATCCAGTCGCCCGAGGCGCCGGTCGACAAGCCTGTAACGCCGGTTGAGCAGCAGAATCCGGAACAACAGCGACAAGTGACAATAGACGTTGTCAGTATTGTCACCCAATCACTGTCGCAACCTATTTACATTTTCGTAATAATTTGTACGTCAGGGAGCATGCTTGTTGTTCTCTCAAAATTATTATATAATTAATGTGTAAATTTTGAGAGCGAGGAGGGATATTATGCCGAATATCAGACCGATTTCGGAGTTAAGGAATAATGCCAATGAAATCTCCGAGTTTTGTCATAAAGAGCGTGAGCCGGTCTTTATCACTAAAAACGGTGTTGGAGATATGGTGGTTATGAGCATTGAAACTTATGAGCGTCAGCAAGCGTTATTGGAGCTTTACGGAAAGTTGGCGGAAGCCGAGGCTGAGATCGCAAACGGTGCGGCTGGTGAGGACTTTTTTAAGATTGCAAAGAAACTTAGGGCTGGAGTGCATGGAAAAATATAAGCTGTTGATTTTCCCTTCTGCCAAGCAGGATTTACAGGATATTATTGATTATGTAAACGAACTTTCACCTGATGGGGCTATAAAGCTATATGACGAGATAGTGGAGAAGATAGGATCTCTGTCACAAATGTCCCTAAGATGTCCTTTTGTTAAAAACCCATTGTTAAAAGTAAAAGGCTACCGTGTGCTTGTAGTGAATAATTATTTGTTGTTTTTTATTGTGAGGGAAAAGACAGTTGAGATCCGGCGAATTATTTATGGCCGAAGGCGGTATGAGTTTCTGTTTTGAGGATTAAGTCAAGCTAAACCACTGTGGTCATAAAAACACTTAGATGAAATTACAGTCAAAAAGCTTGTAATACAGGTAGACTTTGCCTTATAATGTTTTTAACGGCAACAGGAAACTGATTACTGATAAATGTTCTTAATAAGAGGGTGCCCTTTTTGATTGACCTGCATGCTCACATCCTGCCCGGTTTTGACGACGGCGCTGAGAGTCTGGAGGAAGCAGTGGCCATGGCCCGGTGTGCTTGTGACGGTGGGATCAGTGCCGTAGTTGCGACACCCCATGTTGTTACAGGACTCTATACTCCGGCAAAGGAGGCAATCCTGGAAGGGGTGGAGCATTTCCGTAATCTTTTAAGCGCGAAGGGTATACCCTTAAATATTTTCCCTGGCGCGGAATATCGTCTGGAGCCCGACCTGCCGGACCGTCTGGCGCGGGGTGAACTGCTAACTTTAAATGATTCCGGGTGCTACCTGCTTGTAGAACTCCCTTCGGTTATGGTTCCCGGCTACACTAACCGGGTGGTTTATGAATTGCTCCTGCAAGGTGTCGTGCCTGTAATAGCCCACCCGGAAAGAAACACCGGGTTTATCAAAGCTCCTTCTTTGTTGTATGAACTGATTAACCAGGGAGCTTTGTCGCAGATTACCGCAGGCAGTCTCACGGGATTTTTCGGTAGTAATGCCGGTGCCGCAGCAAGGCTTTTCCTGGAACACGGTTGCGCACAGTTTGTGGCATCGGACGCGCATTCTTCAACAGGCAGGGTGCCTGTCCTGGCTGCAGCCATGCAAGAAGTAAGCCGGTTTATAGGACAGGAAGAGGCCGACCGCCTGGTAAAGGAAAACCCCCGGCGGGTGGTTCGGGGAGTCAGCGTTGTCAAAGACGATCTTAAAGAAATAGCAACCTCCCGAAGGGGATTTCTTAAGAGGTTGTTTTCAAGATAAAGAATCCAGGTTGGTGCAATAAACATGCTTAAAAATTTTTTAAGCAAGGTGGAATTGTTTAAAAATTTGGATAATACTATTTTGGAGGAAATTGCCGGACAGTTCACAGTACAGGTATATTTGCGTAATAACGTTATATTTATTGAAAATGAGAAGGGAGATAATCTGTATGTTGTTCGTAAAGGTTCATTGAAGATTTACCGTACGGTCGAAGACGGAAGGGAGATAATGCTGGACGTTTTGTTTCCGGGCTGTTTTTTCGGAGAAATGGCTTTGCTCGACAACTTTAGGCGATCGGCGTCTGTTCAGACTAGGGAGAAATCAGAATTGCTGGTCATGCCCGGAAAAATCTTTGCTACCCTGGTCAGACAGCACCCTACAATAGCATTCAATATTATTCTCGTGATGAGCCGGCGGTTGCGCCTGGCCAACCTGCAAATGGAGAGCTTGGCCCTAAAAGATGCCCGAAGCAGGATAATCAATGCAATTTTGAGAATTTCTCAGCGGCAACAAAACCAGGAGTCTAGTAGCGTACTCCGTTACGGGATTAACCTGACCCACCAGGAGATTGGTGATTTCTCAGGGACTTCCAGGGAAACTGTCACCCGCGTTGTTCAGGAATTGCAGGAGAAAAAACTGATCAGTCTGAAAAAGCGCCGCTTGGTGGTTTTGGATCAGGATGCTTTAGAGAATGAATATAAAAAAGTGTAAAAATATTTGGGAAATGTGATGAGCATTACATATTTTAACCGGTTGACGTGATAACATGCCAAGTGAAAGGTGTATTTTTAACATGATTTTTAAAAAAACGATCGTTCTTTTAGTTGTTTTGTCCTTCCTGCTTGTTTTTCCGGCGGTCGCCGGCGCTCGCGGCGATACAGACCGGATGTTTAACGATGTTGAAAAGGAATACATAGATTACCCATTTATCAAGTACCTGTGGGAATCGGGTGTAATTGCAGGCTTTCCCGACGGCACCTTCCGCCCCGGCGAAAATATTACCCGGGCACAGGCCGCCAAAGTGCTCGTGCTGGCCGGTGGACTTACTGCAACATCTTCTTCTTCGGAGAAGTATTTTGCGGACATGGATGAGAACCACTGGGCCTACGGCATGATCCAGTCTGCTGCCGGTGCCGGTCTGCTCATGGGTTATCCGGACGGCAATTTCAGGCCGGAACAACCTGTCAGCCGGGCGGAGTTAGCCACCTTGCTTTTGCGTTTCGGCAATACCCCGCGGGTTAATGTGGAATTGCCAGAATTGGCGGATATGAATGCAACTCACTGGGCCGCCTATCCCGTGGGCGTGGTTTTGAAGGCCGGCCTGCTCGGCTTGTCGGGTAAAGATGCCTTTGCCCCCGAGGAGCCTGCTACTCGTTCAGATATGGCCCGCGGCCTGGCTCTAATTAAAACTTTGAGTCCGGATCTTAGGAAGGTGCAGCTTGCAGGGAAATTAGCAGTCAAAAAAAACGGTGTGTTTTTGTTGCCAAAAGACACACAAACCAGACACCCGGTCAGCGAAGCGGTGTTGTTGAGCGTAGGCGATACAATAATAGTTGATCAAAATGGAGAGGCAGAGATTGTTTTCGAAGACGGTAGCGGTATAAGAATTAACCCTAACACCGAACTGGAAATAAAAAAATTAGACGGGTTCCTCTTTTTGAGAACGGACGGAACAACCGGGAGCGCGGTGGACAGGCTTGAGATCAAGTTAAAAAAGGGTGTGATCCACGGCGCTCTGGCCAGCCGATATAATGAAAAAGAAGAGAAGGCCGCTCCGACTACTTCCCTTAAAAAGATGCAGCCCGGCTATGGTATGGAAGCCCCCGGTAACCCTGGGGAAGAGGGGCTGGCGCCTGTTTTACTGGCATATAAAGGAGTAGATACTGCAAGCGTTTATAGCGGTTTGTATGCCGCCGGAGAACAAGAAGAACAGGCCGGGCCGGCTGAAGAGGTCGCTTGGTGGCAAGAGCCGTATGAGCAGAGAACCAGGGTAGTGGTTGATATGCCCTGGGGGGTTGCGGCGATTAGAAGTACTTTCTGGACGAACTGGGTTACCTCCGATAGCCAGGGCACTAACGTGCTGGTCGGCCAGGCAGTGGTAAGTGTGGGTGGCCGGCAGGTAGTGGTAGACCTGGGCATGAGTTTTAAAATTGCCGACCCCCTGAGGCCCCCTGAGTTACCTGCGAAGATGACAGAAGATGAGAAAAAAGAATGGGCGGAAATAAAGTCATGGGTCCAGGAGAGGGTCGAGAAAATACTGAAGGAAGTAGCGCAGAACCTTTCCGCAAACCCACAGGTGACCTTGGTTCAGAAAGACCAGGTAGTAACAACGAAACTAGAGACGCTGACGCCGGAACAACAGAATGCGATAATCGAGCAGGAACTACAAACAAAACTTAATCAGATTACTAATGAAATAACCGAACGATATAAAGGTCTATTCAAGGAAACGGGGTTGGATATTAATATATCCGGTCCGGGCACAAGTGCAAATGAGCAACAGCAGCAACAGCCCCAACAACAGCAGCAGCAACAGGAACAACAGCCAGTCAGCAGCGGTGGCGGAGGAGGCCATAGTAGCAGTCCGGTGGATACCGTTGCGCCCACAGTAACGGCTACCAGCCCGGTTGACGGCACCACCGGCGTGGCGGTGAACAGCAGCATAACAGTAACCTTCAGTGAAGAAATACGGGGGGTGAACGAAAACACCTTCACGCTGAAGCGTTCCAACGATAACAGCGTAGTGGCGGCTTCAGTTTTTTACGACGCAGCTAAAAGAACTGCGACGCTGGTTCCCGCCGGGGACCTGGCGGCAGGCACGCGGTACAGCGTCGTGCTCACCGGCGGCATAACAGATACAGCCGGAAACGCCCTGGCGTCTTATACCTTTTACTTTACCACTGCTGAAGGTATTACTGTCACGACTGAGTTGAACTTTATTCCGGCGATGCTGAATATCACGGCCGGGGATACGTTCAGTGTAGATGTAGTTGCTAAAAATGTACAGGATCTTTACGGTGTGGACCTTGAAGTTTTGTATGATCCCGCGTTGGCAGAAGCGCAGTATGTGGTTAGCGGTGCAGCGTGGAATGAGGAGTGGGCCTTCGTCCAGAACGGTATTGATAATAAAAGCGGCAAAATTTCAATGATCTTAACCAGGAAAAAACCCTATGGCGGGTGCAATGGGTTGGTAACCATAGGCACAGTTGTCTTTAAGTCCTTATCGCCCGGCGCGTTGCGGCTAAGTTTTTCATCACAGCATGATTTGTGTAACAGCATACCGGAATTTATAGTCCATCAAGTTTCAGCTTGTGATGTCGATATTTTAAGGTAAGGAGTGAGTAAGACTTGAGAAGATACTTACCGGCTGCCGTGTCCAGTTTGGCTGGGACAATCTATGTCTTATGCGTTGTTTCATTTACGGCTCTCCTTCTGCAAGGAGCAGGTGTTGCGGCGGCTCAAGCGCCGGACGGATTTGAAGTTTTCCTGGAAACCGATAAGCCGGAATATGTCCTGGGGTTGGATAGCGCCACAGTTACAGGCAGGGTTTATTACGGGGCACATGTTCTGCCTGGAGCCAACTTGACCCTGGAGTTCTCTGATATCAACGGGCCGCTTGCTATCGATCAGGTTCTTACTGACGGCCAGGGTGCATTTCAATGGGTTGTCGCACCTGGTACATTTAAAATAGAAGGATTGCATAAAGTTTATGTTAAGATAAGCGGTACGGCTAGCCTGTCATCAGTTGAGTTCCGGGTAATAGCGCCCGTTTTAATCGCCGGTTGCATAAAAAAGCGGGACGGCGGCGCATTTAGCGGAGCGAAGGTCACGCTGATCCAAAACGGGCAGCAAAAATATGAAACTATTACTGATTCCCAGGGGGGGTTCACCATACCGAACGTGTTGCCCGGCAACTACCAAATGGTATCTTTCTTTCCCGGATACCGGAAGATATCTAGCAACCTTGAAGTCAGATCCGGGGCAAACATGGCGCTGGAACCCTTGGCCCTTGCGGCAACCAGCCCCTGCGACCTTGACGGTAGCGGTAGTATAACTGACGATGATTTAATAATTATTTTGAGTTATTACCGGCTCAAAGCCGGCGATCCAGGATGGGATCCCGCCTTCGATGTTTTTCCGGATGGGAGAATAGATATTAAAGACTTGGTAATAACGGGCAAGATTTTTGGCGACAGTTTTTAGATGTGTTGTATTGCAAAAAAATCTTTCGTTCAGCAGGAATTGTAGAGAAATTATAGAAGGCTTTTATGGAGGTGTTTTCCTATACGCGCCAATTATTTCTTAAGGGAAGTGTAATTTACTTTTTTTATTTATCCTTGTTCTGTTTTAGCTTACCTGGATCAGGGAAACGTCAAAGTCGTTTCTTAAACACAATATATAGTAATTAATTATATATGAAAATTATCTATATATTGTTATAAAAATTGGACTTTGGAGTTTCCCTTTTGTATGGATTGAAGATATTTTCCCCTGGAGGTGATTGTTTGGCAGTTATTTAAAGAGGTCCGTTAAGAAAATGTAGTAACGGGAGGGGATAGTGAAATCCCCTTGGTTGGCGGGGAAACAATTTAACTATTTATGCAAGTGAGGTGAAGAAAAAATCAATGATAAGGGTTAAAAAGCAGCATTATCGGGTATTTGCCCTCTTGATGGTATTATCACTGCTGTTTTCCTCGGCGGCATCGGCGGCTGTACCCGCAACACCGGGAATAAGCCCCACCCCGGGAACTTATTCGGGAAGTGTTACCGTAAGTGTTTATAATCCCGAAGGGCCGGATTATAATACCGTGGGGGCGAAAGTGTATTACACTACAAACGGCGATAATCCAATAACGGAGGGCACTCTTTATACAGCACCGGTTGTGTTGAGTTCCAACGCGACAGTCAAGGCGGTGGCCTACAACGACGACGGCTACAGTGATATAGGTACGGCCTCTTATACAGTTACAGCAAAGACCGTTTTGGAGCGCCTTAACGACTTGAGTCCGGTTTTGGATAAGTTCTACAAATTGAGTCCTGAACAAATGAGTTCCGTTGTCGAGATAGTGTACAATGAGTTAGGTATTTTATGGACCGAGGTGCTGAGCGATTCCGAGAAGGCCAACCTGGCCCGTAAAGGTATCACTGAGGACGCCTTGAAGGGAGTAGTAAATGCGTTTAAAAGCTATGTGAACGATTCGGTTCATTCAAGCGGTGGCGCAAGCGGCTACGAAGGCTTTAAAAACGCCATCCAACCGGTTCCAAACCGTGACTTTAACTATTTGGGAGCCTACGGTCCCGGTCTGTACCAGTGCATACGGGGTTCTTTCCCGTTGAGCTTCAGAGATAACCTGTTGGCTATGGGTACCAGCGTCGAGGACTTAATCGATACGATAATCAGTCTGGCCGACCTGAACTTGGTAGCGGGACTAACCCTTACTCCGGAATTAAAAGCTCAGGCTAAAAGTATCTTTGAAACTAAAATTGTTAACACCAGCAACATTACTTTACAGATGCTTATCAACAACGGCCTGACTTTTGAGAATGCTCAACAACTGATTGACAAATTGAGTGATCCTGATAAGTATATCTTGCGGGCAGCTATCTGGACAATGGGCTACCTTGGCTCGCCTAAAGCAAACCCGGCGCCGGGAAACTACCCCGGACCGGTGACGGTTTCGCTCAGCAGCGATACGCCCGGAGCGAAAATTTTCTACACTTTGAACGAAACACCGTGGTCCGTCAATGTGGCTACCTATCTTAGTGAAGGATCTCTTAACTTGACGTCTACTACAACTGTACATGCCGCAGCTTACGCAGACGGGGTTTATACTGAGCCTGTCGACTTTACTTACACCATTGCGGCGCCAGTGACACTGAGCAGCATCAGCCTGGACAGCGCCAGTTACAGCCTGAACATAGGCGGCACCCACAACACCGTAGTGACAGCGACCTATTCAGACAGCAGCAGCGCTGACGTTACAGCCGCCGCCAGTTACAGCAGCGGTAACACAAACGTGGCGACCGTAAACGCAAGCGGCGTAGTCACAGCAGTAGGCGCAGGCGACACAGTAATCACCGCGACCTATGGCGGCAAGAGCGCCACAGCGAGCGTCACAGTAAACGCGGCGCCAGTGACACTGAGCAGCATCAGCCTGGACAGCGCCAGTTACAGTCTGAACATAGGCGGCACCCACAACACCGTAGTGACAGCGACCTATTCAGACAGCAGCAGCGCTGACGTTACAGCCGCCGCCAGTTACAGCAGCGGTAACACAAACGTGGCGACCGTAAACGCAAGCGGCGTAGTCACAGCAGTAGGCGCAGGCGACACAGTAATCACCGCGACCTATGGAGGGAAGACAGCCACAGCAACCGTGACCGTAAGCGCGGGTGGCGGTACAGTGAAAGGATCAGTAGTCCCGCAAGGTCTCAGTGCGGGCAAGTTTGCCGGGATAAATGTTATACTGCTTAACGGTAGTCAACAAGTAAGCAGTGTGTCAACTTTGGCCGACGGTTCTTACCAGATGGACAATGTGCCGGAAGGCAATTACACTGTTATGATCGAAAGCCCTAAATACTTGAGCAGTAAAATTTCCAGTGTTGCAGTTTCTGTTGGTTCAACAGTAAATTTAAGTCCGGTCACCTTACTGGTTGGCGATGCCAACAGCGATGACATGATCGGCGGCCTTGACTTCTCTGCCTTGCTTTCGGCATGGAATAAGAGTGAAGGACAGTCCGGATACAACCCGCTCAATGATTTCAACGGAGACAAAACAATAGGCGGTCTAGATTTCAGTTTGCTGTTGCAGAATTGGAATAAAAAAGGCGTTACTGTACCATAAGAACTTAGTTTAACTGTAAGCAGGTGTATGTAATGAGGAAGCGCAAGGTAAATATTACGGTTCCGATGGTAATTGTATTATTTATCTGCGCTTTCCTCTATCCCCATATTTTAGCATGGGCTTCGGGTTCTATTAATAATGTTACAATTGAAGCGTACGACAACTACACAAATGGAGCCCGGCTGTTGGACCCAAGTGCGTTAAAGCCTGGGGAAATATTTTGGGCAAAGGTAATGGTTAGCGGAGGTGATTTGCAGGGAGTAGATATTTTTTTGAAATATGATCCCACTGTGTTGGAAGCTAAAGACGCGAGAGTAGGCGTAATAAATGGAGTTACTTTATTTGATCCAGCCGGCGCCGGCAACATAAACAATAATGATGGCTGGGTTAAATGTGTCGCCGCAAATAGTTCTGGAAGGGACTATGCAATGGCCCCTATCCTTAACGTGGAGTTCAAAATTAAGGATAACGCGTCAAGGGCTGGTAAGGTATGGTGGGATGGGGCTGTCGGTGGTTCAACAGTAGCCATTGACTCTGCCAAAAACCCAATTAGTCTTCCGCAAGTGTACTCGCTTTATGTAATGGCCCCGAGGCCTTCTATAACAGTGGGGAGCAATTATCCCGCCGGCGCCGGTGCTGCGGTAAGTGGTAATATTATAGCGATCTTTTCGCCGGTAGTAAAAAATTCAAATCAAGTAGCTGTTGAACTGGCGCATGACGGCATAGTTGATACTGTTTTCGGTACTGTAAATGGAAATATCTTAATTGTGCAATATTCGGGTTTGGCTTATAATTCCAGTTACTCAGTAACAATACCGGCAGGGAGCGTATTAAGCGAAGTTTACAATTCTGCGAATGAGTCAATAAGTTGGGATTTTACTACGACGCAGGCAATCGCTGGTAACACAATTTGCCTGGAAGGCCTGCCGTCCGGCAGCTATGGAGGAGTCAAAGTCAGGGTGCTTGACAGCCAGGGAACTGAAGTTGCGGCAATAACAAGTAAAGCCGACGGGTCTTATGACCTGGCTGGTATTTCTCCCGGAACCTATACCCTGGAATTTTCCGCCGACAGGCACCTTGAGAAAAAGATTGACAATGTTATATTTAAAGAAGGCGGAATAGCTGAAATTGGCGCGGTAACCCTGCTGACTGGTGACGCGAACAACGATGACATGGTTGGCGGCCTTGATTTTTCCACCTTGCTGGCAGCGTGGAATAAACATTCGGGAGAGGCCGGATACGGCGACAGCTGTGATTTCAATGGGGACGGCCAGATTGGCGGCCTTGATTTCAGTTTAATGCTGGCTAACTGGAATAAAAAAGGTGCGAGTTGGCAGCAGTAAATCATTGTAAGTTGACTCTGTTTATTCAAATTTAGATCTTTGAGTGCGGTTATCTAATAGTTTTAGGAGGTGTATAGCTTGTTCAAAAGGAAGTTTGTCTCTAGGGGTGTTACTTTAGCATTTTTACTGGCGGTAAGTCTGTTTTTGTTTGCCTCAGTTTCTTTTGCGGCAGGCCAGAATGGAAGCATAGACGGTGTTTCTATTGAGCTTTATGACGATAACAGTGGCGTTCCCGGTAATGCTATTACAGCAAAAGATTTAACCGCGGGTAAGTTGTTTTGGGCAAAAGTATTTGTAAATAACCCTGTCAAGCTAAGAATGATTGATCTTATGTTAGAGTATGATAAAGAAGTGTTGTCTGCTCAGAATAGCAAGATCATTAAAGGATCTTATTATCAATATGCTGATAGTAACTTATTTGATGCAAATTATGATCCACTTATTGTTTCGACAGTTTTCACTAGTAACGCGGCCGTAGCTAATGCAAGCGGTGCTATTAAATATAATCCAGGTGTAAAAGGAGATACACTTCCTGATATACCTGCTGAATATTTAACTGGAAACAAGTTAGAATTATTAAGCGTTCAGTTTAAAGTAGCAACATCAATACCTCATGATGGTTATATCAGATGGATTAGAGCTAGCGCTGATGATTTGGCCGGTAAGCTCTTAATTGGTACAGGTGAAAGCGGCAACGAGATACCTTTCCCGACTGCTGCGCCTATCATCACCATTAAAAAGCCCGTTCCTGTCACCGCAATCACTGTTAGTGGAGAAGCCTACGCAGATTCCATCACTGCAAATGGCGGCACCCTGCAGATGTATGCTGATGTGCTGCCTGCGAATGCAGATAATACCACTGTAACTTGGTCTGTTACCGCACTTGACGGAACAGCCACGACCAAGGCGACAATTTCATCTACAGGTTTATTGACGGCTGCAGGAAATGCCTCCGCTAACGGAGACGTTCTGGTTAAAGCAACTGCCAACGACGGATCAGGCATTTACGGGACAAAGACAATCCATATATCCGGTCAAATTGATCTGGTGACATCTATTACTGTAACAGGCCAGAATAACGTTTCGGCAATTACTACAAGTGGCGGAACACTACAGATGCTGGCTACAGTATTGCCAGCAACCGCCAACCAAACAGTAATTTGGGCAGTTTACGCCGCAAACGGAACAGACTCTACGACTATTGCCACGATTGATACCAACGGCTTGCTGACTGCCAGCGGCCTAGCAGGCAATAACGGGGATGTAGTGGTTAAGGCAAAAGCGATAGACGGGTCCGGGGTATCCGGCACTAAAACGATCAATATCTCCAACCAGACAGGCCCGGCCTTGGCTGAGTTGAGGATCGTGGGTACGTTACCAACATCCTTAGTGGTCGGCCAGAGCATTGACCTGTCAACCGTGGCGCAGGTATACGGCAGGTACAGCAACAGTACGGAATTTGTGCCGTTAACCACCGGCTTCACCTGGGTGAGCAGCAACACAGCGGCGGCTTCTGTTTCTGGAAGCATAGTCACCGCTATAAGCAAAGGGACTGCAGATATCTATGTTCAATCCGGTAGCGTCAGCAGCAGCAAGACTACAGTGAGTGTTGAATATCCGTTAAGCGTCGACTTCACTGCCCAGGATTTGAACGGCAACCAAGTTACAACGTTTGCTGCCGGCGGCACCTATAACTTCGTGGCAAAAATAAACGGCACGCTAGCAACAGCGGATAACGTCCTGCTCATTGTCCAGATGAAGGATAATAATGGTGTGGTTTATAACATCGGCAGTATGCTGGACAAGAATGCTACTTCGTATAACAATAAAGAGCTTAGCGCCGGATTCAAGCTGCCTGCCACTGCCGGAACCTATACGGCTGAAGCCTTTATCTGGAACAAGTGGCCCAGCCAGAGCGGCACTCAGTGGATCTGGGCGCAAAAGCAGACGCTGCAGGTAAATGTGCAGTAGTCTGACAAATGTCTACAAGAAGGTTTAAGGCATGGATGCAGGATTTAAATGATGGAATCTACTGCCCGGACCCCGTTGACACGGGGCCGGGCAGGGATCCTTTCCTCAATTCTTGAAAGAAGAGGTGAAGAAATATAAATGAGAATTAATCAAGCAGTCCGCCGAAAGGCAATGACTGTAATTGCTATGGTTATATGTCTGTCAATGTTGATGCCCGGGCCGTTTGGCATTGTAACGGCAGCTACCGGTGGAGGCGGCGGCAGCATTGGTTTTCCTGTTATTGCAACTGTTGGTGACACAGCTATAACCGTAAATGGTAATGTTGGTTCTGAGTTTAATGGTTTCGTGGCAACCGTGGTATTGAAAAAGATAATTGGCAACGATGAAAGTCTCATTACATCTGAGGAAGTTCGGGTTCAAAACGGCAGCTTCACCTGGGTTATTCCGGCGGATACCTTGCAGGGAGCGGGAAGTTACAAGGTTGACGCCTCGATAAATGGGAATGCCTTACAGGGACAGGGTTCTTTTTCAGTAGCACAACCTGCAGCGCCCACAGCGGACCCGCCGGAGGGGACTTACCAGGGTGCCCGCCAGGTAACGCTTTCAGCTGAGGCAGGGGCGAAGATTTACTATACTACTGACGGAAGCCAGCCAAGTACAAAGAGCACACTATTTACAGCTCCTTTCAGTATTACCCAGACCACCACGGTTAAGGCCATCGCCGTCAAGTACGGCGCAGTGAGCAATACTGCCATATTTACCTATACAATTACCGGCGGTGGCGTCGTAGTTCACGTCACTGGCGTAACTGTGGCTCAAACTCTTGATCTGATCACCGGCGACAGTAAAACTCTAGTGGCAACGGTCAGTCCGGCCAATGCAACTAATAAGTTAGTAACATGGACGTCTGATAATCCAACTGTGGCTTCGGTGGACAGCAGCAGCGGCAAAGTTACTGCCAACAGCGCTGGTACTGCTAATATTACTGTAACAACCGTTGACGGGAATAAAACCGCTACCTGCAAAGTAACCGTTTACCCGCGCCGTGTGACCGGTGTGGCTCTGGACAAAGATACAATGAATTTGCTGGTAGGTAACAGTGCCAATCTGATCGCCACTGTCGAGCCTTCCAATGCCACAAATAAAAATGTCGTATGGTCGTCCAGCGATCCCAGCGTGGCCTCTGTAGATAGCACTGGTAGGGTAACAGCTGTCGCGGTTAAGCAGGGCGAACAATTCAGTGTGGCTGATATTACAGTGACAACTGCTGATGGCGGCTATACCGCAATTTGCAAAGTGAAGGTGTATCCTGTTGTAACAGTTCAGCAGCAAACGCAAATCAACCAGAATGCAGCAACTGTTATTTCTTCAACATATAATAGTACGGTTATTACTCAGCAGGTAAGCACTGTTGTGAACAGCCTTACTGCTCTGACGGTAAACACCGGTATTTCTGCAAACGAGCAGTTGACAACTGTACAGCAAACCATTTCCACGGTCTTCTCACAAACTGTGACTAGTATGCAACATGGTTATGTAAGTCAGGACTTCGTTGCTGAACAGGCCAATACCATACTTAATGATGTAATTGGCAATGTTTTAAATAATGTTGGAGCTGCTGGATTAAATGATCAAAACATTCAGGCTGCCCAAGGGTCAATAACTACACTAATTGATACAGTTGTAGTAAATCTAAGCAAAACTGTTGTTCAAACGCAACTCGCCGGCACTCTTACCACTACAGTGAATACGCTGTTGCAAAGGGTTGACCATGTAAGCGTAGTTGCAACAGGTGGTGCGACTAGTGTAGATGTTGATGCTGCTTCCGTTGCAAATGCGGTCTATAATGTAAACAGCATTGCCAACGGCCTGCTGAACAGAAACCTGTCCGATAATACCTCCCTTGCCTCATTAGTTCATGTTCAAAAGCAAGTGGAACTCTTCGTCCAGTCTACAACTGTGACAAGCGTATCAATCTCAAATAATATCGTTAACACATTGAATAGCAATAACTTCGGTTTGGCATTATTCAACAGCGATAATGCCGGTATAGCATTGCCACCTCTATCAAGTATAGTTTCCACAATCCAGACGAACGTGCAGGTGACCATTCAGAAAAACACTACACTAGTGACGGGTCTTCCAAATGCCAGCGATATTTATGATTATCAATTGATAGTCGACAACACAACCGTTACCAGCTTCACCAGTTCAACATGTACCCTAAACATTCCCTTTGGCAGTACCCAGTTAGCGGCATCCAGTCTGTTGCCATACTACTTTAATAACCTGAGCGGCTGGTTGCCGGTAATGCTCCCGAGCGGGACATATGCTTCAGTTATCAGAACTACCTATGGCTATAGCTTCCAAACACCTCACTTGACACCGTTTATGGTAGCAGAGGCTGTTGTACCGCAGGTGATAGCCAACTACCCAGCCAACGGCGCGACCGATGTAGCGGTAGATGCAACAGTAAAAGCAGTATTTGACAGCGATATAAGTGCCGCAAACCTGAACGGTGTTGTGATCAAGGACAGTGCTAACAATATTGTTAGTGGTGTTTCAGCTTCAATTGATGCTAACATGCGCACGTTGCTTATCAATCACCCGAATTTCAGCAACAGCACACAGTACACGGTTACCATTCCGGCAAATACCGTTATAAGTGTGGCTAACAGCACCTATAACAGCGCCGTTAACTGGAGCTTTACCACGGTTGCCGCTTCTGGCGGCGGCGGCGGATCGTCAGCAGCGGCCAGCGTGACCACCCTGTCTGCTGACGACATCGCTAAAGCACAAACCTTTACCTTGAAGAAAGGCACCGACACCGTTGCCCTGACTGCCGCTGCCTGGGCTAAGCTGGCTGAACTGAAATCAGACTTTACCTTGAAAAATGATGCCGGCACCGTAGTGATAAAAGTATCTCCGGATGCGATCGATGTACCCTCCGGATTTACTGTAAGCCTGAAGGCGGCGCAACTCAGTGACGCCAGGGCGGCGGCCCTCCTGGCCGGCGCTGCGGCGGATTTCAAGGCTGCCAGTGCAATTTATGAAATCACTGCCACTGTTGCGGAAAAAGAAAAGGCAGCGAATCCAGCCACGATTAAGAAGTTCGTTTTCATCACCATGTCTTATGCCGGAGCCGCGGTGGATGAAGACAAACTAGGCGCTTACTGGTACAACGAAAAGGCCGGCCAGTGGGAATATGTCGGCGGCAAGGTCAACAAGGCGGACAAGACCGTGACCTTTAAGACCGCTCACCTAAGCAAGTACGCCTTGCTGGAAAGCCTGAAGACCTTTAAAGACATAGCGGACCACTGGGCCAAACGGGACATTGAGATCATGGCGGCCCGCGGTGTGGCCAAAGGTATGAATGCCAACGAATTTATGCCTGATGCCACTGTTACCAGAGCACAATTTGCCGCTTTACTTGCCAGGATTACCGGCGCAGCCTATGATCCGGCCAAACAGCCTGCCTTTGCGGATGTGCCTGCCGGCGCCTGGTACGCCAAAGAAGTGGCTGCCGCCTACGCCGCCGGCCTGATCAAAGGCTATGACGAAAGCTCTTTCGGGCCTGATGATCCCGTTACCAGGGAGCAAATAGCGGTTATGGTGGTGCGGTCGATGAACGCCGCCGGGGTAATTAAGCCGTTGGACGAAACATCTGTACAAGTCAGGCTGAGAACCTTCAGTGACAGTCAGGGAATCTCCGAATGGGCGCGCCAGTCTGTGGCTGATGCCGCCGCAGCAGGTATCGTGCGTGGTTATCCCAGTGGCGCATTCCAGCCGTCAAGCGACTCAACCCGTGCTGAAGGAATTGTCATGCTCAAGCGGATGATGGATCAACTACCTTAATCATTAAAAGCTGTGCAGGGTAAACTTACTGTTTACCCTGCACATTGATGCTTGAATTGATGCTTGAATTGATGTGACGTATGGAACCGAATTCATGAAAGTGCGGAAAAGAGGAATTTAATTATGAGAGCTAAAGGTGAACATGAAAAAGTTCAAAAGTATTTCTTATCGGTTCTAATTGCCGCTTGCTTGACCTTGTTATTTTCTTGCGCTGCAGTTGCAGGGGAGATTGTGTTAAGTGTTAATACTGATAAAGCCGGCTACTTGCCAGGTGAAAATGTTACCATTACCGGCGCAATGCAATCCGGCGGTAAAGGTTTGCAGGGAGATCTGGCCTTGCAAATAAATGATCCCGGTGGAACTCCTGCGGCGGTGGAAATGGTGAGAACGGACGCTCAGGGTAGTTTCTCATTCAAATATCAGCTTGGCACAGATAATGTGAAGTCAGGGAATTACACTGTTTATCTGGCCATCGGAGATTACAAGGCCAGTACGTCATTTACTGTTTCATCAACCGGCACAAACTCCGGTAGTAATGATAACGGCGGTGGTGGTAGCAGTAGTGGTAGTAGTACTTCAACAGCGACGACATCTTCCGGCAATGTTTTCACTGCCGCTGATTTTCAGAAAGCAATAAGCGCAGCAAATGCCGGCAGCGTCGTTATGCATGACATTGAAATGAAGAACGGTGTTGCTTCCCTTTCTATCGAGCCAGGAGTTTTCACCGCATTGAGCCAGCAGCAAAAGAGCCTGGCTTTCCGTGCCGGTGAAGTAACCTTGCAAATTCCTCCAGGTGCGCTGAACAAAGAGGACCTGGATAAACTGGCCGGTGCTGCCGCCGCTGGAGTGAAGTTGACTATTGCTGAAGAGGAGCGATCCGGAGCGGGCAGTTTTCTGGTGAGCGGTCTTTCCTGTGCAAAATTGCTGAGTCTGTCTATGGACATGGTAGCAGGTGGCCAAACAACGGGAAATGTGGAACAATTCGCAGCGCCTGTGACCGTTCAAATTAAATTGTCTGCCAGTGAACTGGCCGGGCTGGACCCAGACCTGCTTGGCGTTTACTATCTCAATCCGGCGTCCGGCAAGGCGGAGTACCTGGGCGGAAAAATCGATACAAGTACCGGGATCGTTACTTTCAGCACCAGTCACTTCTCCGGCTTCGCCGTAATGGAATGCAAAAAATCTTACACCGACGTGCAGTCCACTCACTGGGCATACCGGGATATTTTAATCATGGGCGCTAAACATGTCATGGAAGGAACCTCCTTGAACAGTTTTGCCCCGGAAGACAGTGTAACCCGGGCGCAATTTGCCGCCATGATAGTCCGTTCAATGGGCCTGAAAACAAGCGGTCCGGAACCTGGCTTCGGGGATGTTACACCGGACAAGTGGTACTATAAGGAAGTAACGGCTGCCTATCAAAACGGACTGGTGGGCGGTTATGACGCTGCCACCTTCGGGCCGGATGACCCTGTTACCAGGGAGCAGATTGCAGCCATGCTTATACGGGCGCTGAATAAGCTGGGCAAAGCACCTGTCCTCGGTCAGGACGAAGCCGGGACAATATTAAATAACTATAACGATAAAGAAAGCATTAGCGGCTGGGCTAAGGAAAGTACTGCCGCGGCCGTTAAAATTGGCCTGGTGAAAGGACGCGGCGCAGACAATATTGCGCCCAAGGCGACGGCCACACGGGCGGAAGGTGCGGCGTTGCTAAAGAGATTCATGCAAAACGCGGGGCTAATCTAAAAGGCGACAAGTACGGATAATAATTTTAAATTACAATTACTTGTTATATTAGTGTCTTTGCAATCAAAGGCACTTTTTTGTTCGTTATTGCATAATGATAGCTTCTTTATAACACTTCTCTACAAATAGAAGGACTTTCCTCTGTTGTGTAGTAATATTATATAGAGGTATTAATTTCAATTGTTTTATTTTTGTGATCACCGTTACATTTTAATCTTTGGCGAGGGGATAAAATCTTAAGGCATAGTAGATTAAGTCACTTGCATGGGGGGTGGTGTAAAGGCACTTGTAACCCAACCACCAGGTTGGCTGTTTACCAGAGAATGATAGCTGTTTACCAGAGAATGATAACGGAGGTGATTTTTAAGTTTTAGTTTCTTTTTGAGAAGATATTCTCTACGGATTTCGAAAAATTTGTATTGCTTAGTTTTAAGAGGGGAGGCCCATTCGTGAATTTACAAACTTCTTCTCTGCGAAGCATTTCCTTGGCGCAGAGAATAATGCTCCTTTTTGTATTCGCACTGTTGCTGGCCATGGTAGTATGCGTACCGGCTTACGCCAGTTTGTCCAATGTGACGGTAAATGCGGATAATCCTACAAATCCTACAGTATATGCGGTTTCTGATTATACTTTTAGTTTTAGCGACTCCAGCGGCATGAGTGTAAGCGACGATGTATACATTGCGTTTGCACCGGGTTTTGATGTGAGCAGTATTAATCTTAATGCTGTGACAATGACGGTAAGCGGTAATGTATACCAGGCTCCGGCAAGACTTGAAGGTTCTACGTTGATCGTTACAGTGCCGGAAAATGTCGCTGCCGGTCAAGACGTATCTCTCGTCATTAAAGGAATTAAAAACGCGAGTTATATTGGTAGTAACTATTTCGCTGAAATTTATTTGAGTAGCAATCTTTCGTACGCAAGACCTGCTTCTGTCAACCTGGTCGCTCCAAAACTCGTCATAAAACCGGATCTCGATACTATAGAGGTATACCTGCGTGACAAGTTGACATTAGAGTTGCAGGACAGCAAGGGCAATCCATTAAACGCGCCTTATGATGTTTATGTAAATAGTTTCAAAGTCAATGATTCCTTCTACTACAGTGATGAATTCTATCCCGATATTGCCAACGTAAGCAAGTGCTCTGGTATTTATATTAAAGCAAACAGCTCCAGTGCCGTTCTCTATTACCGGCCGATGTCCACCGGTACTAAAAAAATAACGGCGTACACGTACTCATTTAATGGTGTAAACGCCAACAGCACCAAGGATATCAATGTCACACCGGCAAGTCAGGTGAAAAGCTGGCTGGCTTTAGTGAATGATACAGGCAGCCTGACGGTAGGGCAACCCGGGAAGTTTGAAGTACAGGTCAATTATACCGACCAGTACGGCAACCCGGTTGACAGGCCCAGCGACCTGACGGTAAGCCTGGCGGCCACCCAGTTTGGCGGAGGCACTGCCAACGGAAAGCTGTACAAGGCAGATGAAAATGGGTTCATAACAAACTTTGAGATCACAGGCAATGTGGTGGTTCCGAAAGATCAGTCCAGTATTATCTTCTATTATGTTGACACCAAGTCCACGTCATACAACGGCTACAGGGTTTTTCTGAACGCTGCCGCGGACAGTTATACTGGTGCCAATATGGAGATATCCGTTTACCCGGGCAACGCCAGTGTGCTGAAAGCTGTTCCGGCCAACGGTGCGGCCAAGCCGGTCGGCGATACTTTTGCCTTGAACATCCAGTTGCTCGACCAGTACGGCAACCCGGCTAATGCCCAGCCGTATACCGGTAACTACCCGACTTCATTGACGGCTGATTTAAAGAGTTCGTCAGGTACGGGTAGTTTCTACGAGGATTCTTATGCGGAAGAAAAAATTTCCCAAATAACCTTCCCGTATGACTGGTGGACCGGATCAAACGGTCAGAACAAAACAGTTTATTACAAAGACACTACGGCAGGTGACGTGACAGTATCCGCGGAGGTATACTATCTCCAGTCCGAAACGGCAAGCCTTAAAGTACTTCCGCTGCCCGGATCTGTCGACATCTCTTCCGGCATGTCGAACTGGATTCTCAAACAGCGCGGTAAAGTAACTGTCACCCTCAAAGATGCAAATGGCGGCATTTACACTGTACCAAATGAGTTAACCGGCGGCATCAATGTGATCTTAAATGCCAACCCGGACGGAAATTATTATGACGACCCGGTCGGCGGCAATGAGCTTTCTTATATCTGGAACTACGGCGGCAGGGTGGTAAATATACCGGCTGGCAAGAGCGGCGCCGATGTTTATTTTGCCCCGGCAAGCGCCGGCAAGAATGTTCTTTCGGCCATGGTTCAGGGAAATGGTAATACCACGCCCGGCAAGCTGGAAATAGATATCGTCCCGACCGGCGGGGTCAGACTGCAAATGAGCGGTCCCTTGAGCTTCCTGGCGGGGCAGCCCGGCAAGGTGACGGTATACGTGAAAGACCAGTACGGTAACCCTGTTAACTTAACCAGTGAACTTACCGTCAATCTCTCTGCGTTCCAGAACAACGGCGATTCAGTCACCGGCCAGGTTTACGGCGCGCAAGTGCTTAACACACCCAACCGCAAGGCGGACATCGTCTGGGTGCTGGACAACACCGGGTCTATGTCCGACAAACAAAACGCCGTGGCGAACAATATTTCCGAGTTTTGCAACCAGCTGGCGTCCAGCGGCATGGACTACAACCTGGGCTACCTGCGCTACAATGACTATACCGGCACGGTGTTGAATACGTTTAGCAATGGAAACCTCTTTACCAGTAATGCCAATGAATTCAGCCAGTCGATCCTGGCGACGTCCAACAACACTAATGGCAGCACCGAGTATACCATGGGGGCTGTGCAGGCTGCGTTGAACTATCCCTTCCGCAGCGACGCGGAAAAATATATTATTGTCGTGACTGATGAACAAGGCGATGACAACGGCCTGGAATCTTCAACGGAAGCTAATGCACGCGCTAATGACGCGCGCGTATATGCCATCTGGAACACTTATGATGCCAATTACTCACAAATTGACGAACTGGTTAACAACACCGGCGGCATGCAGGTCGATATCAGCGGGAACTGGAGCACGGCCCTGGCCAGCATCGGCAGCGACATCGCCGAAAGCACCGCTCCGACTTCCAATGTTATTGACCATGTGGTAATTCCCGCCGGGAAGAGCAGCGCCACCTTTTATTATCAGGACACCACCTCTACGATTGGCACCAACTATAGTGTAAATATCGAGGCCGAAGGCGGCAACCTGGAGAGCGCCCAGACCGGCGTCACCATCAACCCCCTTGAAACCGGTAAGGTTTCCATCAAGCCGGTTAACGGGACCTATCAAAAGGCCGGCGATGCATTCACTCTGGCCGTTCAACTGGTTGACCAGTACGGTAACCCGGCTGCACCGCAGCGCACACCGCTTACCTTGGAACTGGGGACAACTTCGGCAACAGGTAAATTCTATAGCGATTATTGGCTTAGCAACAGGATTACCCAGTTGACTATGCAAGATTATTATTACAATTACAGTCAGGGCAGGTATATTTACTATACCGATACCACGCCGGGCGAAGTAACAGTATCAGCTTCAACGTATGAAGTAAAGAGCGGCTCGGCCACCCTGAAAGTGCTGGCAAACCCTGCCGTCAGCGTTGCAATTGAACTTTCTTCCCCGGAAACAAGCTGGCTGATTAACCAGCGCGGCAAAGTGACAATTACGCTGAAAGATAAAAGCGGCAATGTTTACACCGTGCCTTCCGAGTACAATTACGGCTTGGAAGTAGGCCTGGATGCCAAATACGGCAACTTCTACAGTGATCTCGTCGGCGGCTGGGATTTGCCTACCATGTGGTATCCGGATCAGGATTGGAACTGGCACCGCATCACTTACCTTACTATTCCCGCCGGCAAGAGCAGCGTGGACATTTATTTTGCTCCGCTGAACGCCGGGCAAAACACCCTGACGGGCAGCCTGCTGGGATATAGTGTAACCAGCAATACCTTTACGGTGAATGCCAATGCCGCCGGTGGGGTCAGAGTAGTCTTCGACCAAAGCTGCCTGTGTTTCACTGCCGGCAAGGCCGAGACGGTCAATGTGCAGGTTATCGACCAGTATGGCAATCCTGTGCCCCAGGCAAGTGACTTGACCGTAAATCTTTACACGGAGACAGGTGACGGCACGCCTTCAACGACAGGCAAATTCTACAGCAGCATTAAGGCTGACGGCACACCCGACGGCTCCCCGGTCACATCGATAATTATACCCAAGGGCAGTGACAGCGCTTCTGTCTACTACTACGATACCAAGACAACCGGGCAGAACTACAGCCTGTACCTTGGCTTGAATGCCGCGCCGGTCAACGGCAGCCTGACCCCGGCGGAAGTGTATCCTGCAAACTCAAGCAGGTTGCAGGTGAAGGTAAAGGATTATAATGTTTACAATGTAAAAGTAGCCGGTGGTGATACCTGGCAAGTAGCAGGACCTGGCGGCGACACGCAAGATCTGCAGAGCGGTATGCCTTTCCCAATGACGGTTAGTATTGTCGATGCGCAAGGCAACCCTGTGCCGCAACCTTCCAGGCTGGTGGTAAACCTGTCCACAGTCTCCGGATCGGTTTACGGGAAATTCTATCTGGACAAAGTAATGACTATGCCCGTTACCCAGATTGCCTTTGATCCCGACTATTATTACTGCTTCCCGGGTTATGAGCAGGAAGACGGCGGCAGCGGCTATTACGACATTGAGCACGGCGGCGTTGTAAATCTCTACATTAAGGCTGACGGCACCGGCAGCGCGACCGTGAATGCGAAAGCGAGCGGCCTGGTCGACGGCAACTACGACATCAGTGTATATGCCGCGAATTCAGCAGGTCTTGCCATTCACAATCAATATGGTTATATATGGGACGAAAATCAACAGCAATATGTAATGGCTGAAGAAAGCTTCATCGAGCCGGACCAGCGCAAAGCGGTGGGAGTATTCTTGATTGACGAAAAAGGGCGTCCGGTTATGGCCATAAGCGACACCACAGTCACCCTGGCCGCCGATAAAGGAGCCTTCTATGCCAATAGCTGGAGCGGCACGGAGATTACCACGTGCACTATCCCGAAGGGAGTAAGAGGCACCGCGGTATTCTATCAAGCCCCGGATACGGATCAGGGTAAGACGTTTGAAGGTGATGTAAGTCTAACGGCTTCCAAAAGCGGCCTGACAAGCGCAGCCGCAACCATGAGGGTCGGGCCTTTACCGTATTTCGGCACTTGCCTGCAGCGCGGCTGGAACATCATTTCAACTCCTGTTGCTCTTGAGCGCAGTTCATTGGATCAATTGATCAGTGACCCGAGTTATATTGAAATAGCTTATCTTTTCGATGACTCGCAGCAAAAGTGGTTCCCGATTTTCAAGGATCTCGCCAGCGGAAAATGGTATGTCGACAAGGGGCTGGGCACTGCAAATCCAAACTTTTACGTAAAGCCGATGGAAGCGGTATATGTAAAGGTTAAAGGTTATACTTACACCAAGCATTGCCCGTACCGCAACCCCAGCGGTCCTTATACGCGTGCGATGAACCCCGGGTGGAACCTGATCAGCCCGGCTATCGACCTGGCCGAAGGCGGATTCTATAATGACAGTAAAAAGTTGGATCAGGTCCTGGCTAACATCAAAGGTAAATATACCCAGGCAGTCAGCCCCGGTATCGGCATGCAAGACGCGTGGTCCTATGTGCCTGATTCCGATGCTTCCGGCTATAAGCCCTGGATGAGAGCCGGCTGTGGGTATTGGGTATACATGAAGGAAAGTGGGACACTGACCGGATTTAGCTATACTCCGGTTAAGAAAATCACATCCTTGTATAGTGGTAGTAGCGCCGCTGCTGATCAATAAAGTATGTTTTGCAAGGAAGTAGGTGGAATGATGCAGAGGGCCTTACTATTGATTGCGGGGCTCCTGGTCATGCTTCTGGGTGTGTCGCCGCATTTAGCGGCCGGCGACACACCGCCGCTTCCGGCGGCATATTACGGCAGCGTGACATATGATGATGGTAATCCGGTTCAGACGGGCACCATCGAAGCGGTTATCGACGGGGCCATTTGTGGACAAACAAGTATAAGCAACGGCTTTTACGGCTCACCAAATACTGGGGAGCAGAAGCTGGTTGTTCAATACCCGGAAAACATCCCAGGCAAAATTGTCTGTTTTATGGTAAACGGTGTTGAAGCAGGACAGTCTGTCGAATGGCAAAGCGGTACTAGTGTCAGGCTTGACCTTGTGGTTAACAAAGCTTCTTTACCCAAGGTGCCGGCGTTCAGCCCGAACGGCGGGATATTCACCAACAGCGTGACGGTAGGGATCGACAACATAGCGTCAGGCTGCGACGCGTACTACACCCTGGACGGCAGCGATCCGACATTGAGCGGCACAGTATACAAAACGCCGTTCACGCTGACAGCGTCCGGGACAGTAAAAGCAGCCGTGTACGACAGCAGTACGGGACTGTGGAGCAGTATAACAAGCGCGGCATTCACCATCAACAAGGCCGTCGGCGGTACCGTAAGAGGTTCGGTAGTCCCACAAGGCCTCAGTGCCGGCAAGTTTGCTGGAATAAATGTCATTCTGCTTAGCGGTAGTCAACAAATAAGCAGTACGTCAACATTAAACGATGGTTCTTACCAGATGGACAATGTGACGGAGGGTATTTACATTGTTATGATCAAAAGCGATAAGTACCTGAGCAGTAAAATTAACGGCGTTTCAGTTTCTGCCGGTTCAACAGTAAACTTAAGTCCGGTCAATTTACTGGTTGGCGATGCTAACGGTGATGACATGATCGGCGGCCTTGACTTCTCTGCCTTGCTTTCGGCATGGAATAAGAGTGAAGGACAGTCCGGATACAACCCGCTCAATGATTTCAACGGAGACAAATCAATAGGCGGCCTGGATTTCAGCCTGTTATTGCAGAACTGGAATAAAAAAGGCGCTACCATACCTTAGATTAGTTCAGTGAAACAAACAGGTTATTGTGACGAGGAAGCGCAGGGTAATTATTACAATTTAATCATTTTATTGTATTATTTCCCTGCGTCTTTTTCCTTTGCCATAATATTGCATGGACTGCTGATTCCGTTCATATGTTTTAGTTGTTATTTATTACCGCTAGGAAGCCTGTCCAATTCTGTATTAAATTTAAAATAAGTATTAAATAATGGAAGTTAATTGTTTGGGTAAGTTCAGAAGCACAATTTTTATTTGTATATTGTTGTCATTGTTTTTTTCGGTACCGTCTTTTGCCCCCGGTGAACCGATGATTCCCGCGGCATACTGGGGTAGTATCAAGTATAACAATGGCGTTCCAGTTTCATCTGGCACCCTTGAGGCGGTGGTAGATGGTGTTGTTTGTGGTTCGATAGCCGTTAACAACGGGTTTTATGGACAGACAGGGACAGGGCAGAAACTTGTGGTGCAGGGAAATAATCTCGAACCCGGTGATACAGTATATTTCCGGGTTAACACAGGCGGCAGGGTAATAAATGCGTCAGAAAGCGTAGACTGGCAGTCCGGCGACACCCGTCCAGTCAATCTAACGCTGCAATCTGCCGGCATTATTGGAGATGTTAACGGAGACGGTATGGTCGGTGGACTTGATTTTTCTGCCTTGCTGGCTGCCTGGAATAAAAAGGAGGGGGAAAGCGGCTATAACAACCTTTGTGATTTCAACGGGGATAAAACAACAGGCGGGCTGGATTTTAGTATAATGCTGCAAAATTGGAATAAATCAGTATATTAATGGTAATATATTCTAAATTAATGGAAGTGATTTTGGCATGTTTAAGAATAGAATTATTCTTCTTATTTATGTTTTATTATCTTTGCTTTTATTATTACCAGCTCTTGCCTCTGCCGAGCCTATGCTTCCCGCTGCTTACTGGGGAAGCGTCAAATACAACGACGGTGTTTCCGTCCCGTCAGGCACCCTCGAGGCGGTGGTGGACGGTGTTGTTTGTGGTTCTATAGCCTTTAGCAACGGGTTTTATGGAGAGGCAGGGACGGGGCGGAAACTTGTGGTACAGGGAAATAATCTCGAACCCGGTAAAACAGTATATTTTCGGGTTAATACAGGTGGAGTGGTGATCAATGCGGCAGAAAGCGTAGACTGGCAATCCGGCGATACCCGTCCAGTCAATCTAACGCTGCAATCTGCCAGCCCTGCGGGCGGATCTAACGGCAGCAGCACGAATCAAAACAGCAACACAAATCAGGACAGCAGCACGAATCAGGACAACAGCACCACATCAGGCGGCACCACATCAGGCAGCACCACATCAGGCGGCACCACATCAGGCAGCACCACATCAGGCGGCACCACATCAGGCGGCGGTGGCGGTAGTGCGGCGCCGGTTGGAACCACGACACCGTCAAACAATCCTGCGCATGAGAACATCAGCAAGACATATTCTGACGTTCCGTCCAGTCACTGGGCATATGCGGATATCCAGTTTATGGCCGCGAAACACATCATGGTCGGTGTCGGCGACGACAGTTTTGCCCCGGAGGAAAACATGACGCGGGCACAGTTCGCCGCCATGCTGGTGCGGGCAATGGGCCTTTCCACAGACGGAGCCTCGGTTGCATTTAAAGACGTGACATCTGACAAGTGGTATTACCGTGAGGTGGCCGCCGCCTTCCAGAGCGGCCTGGTGAGCGGGTACAATCCGGATGAATTCGGCCCGGAAGACACGGTCACCCGGGAGCAGATTGCGGCCATACTGGTGCGGGCTCTGATCAAGGCGGGCAAGCTGCAGCCTGTGGCGACAGGAGAGATTGATTCAAGCCTGGCGCCGTTCAAAGACCGGGCAAACATCGATGACTGGGCAAGAGAGAGCGCTGCCGCGGCGATTAAAGCAGGTTTGGTCAAGGGGCGCAGTAACGATACATTTGCCCCGCAGGCCACTGCTACAAGAGCTGAAGGCGCTACCCTGTTAAAGAGGTTTATGCAGGCCGGCGGGCTGCTATAAGTAATGTAGTCTGGTTTAATTGCACAAAAGCTTTCAGGGACAGCCTGAATACCCGGCTGTCCCTGAAAGATAAATAAATTGGCTGACTTCTATCCCCGTAGTTAAAATAAAGGAGAAATTTGTACCTGATATGGCAAAAGCTAAAGGACAAGCTCTTATTATTGATTATTGCGCGGCCGGAAAAGTAATGATCCAGTGTTTCATGAAAGCTTCCGTTATCAGCCTGACAGTGCTGTTTTTCTTTTTTCCACCGGTGCAGGCTGCTTCGGCCGGTCCTCTCTATGATCACTATCAGGATCTGAAAAATACTTACCCGCAGTTTTTTCAGCGCCTTCTTGACACACAAATGGTCAGTGACAACGAGATCCGGAACTGGCTTTCGGATATAGACGACTACCTGGCAAACAGGAACGAGGTTGTAACCCAGACAAATTTTAAAGCATATATGACCAACGCTCTGTTGAACACACTTTTTATTGATGAAAACAAGGCTGTCTACGACGCGGTCATATCTGCCTACAACCAGGAACTAAATGAATATTTTAGCACCGGGAACGTGAGTGGTACTTTGGCTGGTTTTTATGATGCAGTTAAGACGGTGATCCTGGGCCATGTGGTAATTGCCGATCCCCCATCAAATAATAGCCGGCTGACTAATTATGGAGGACCCTTAAAAGTAAATATAAGCGGCTTCCTGAAAAGTGTTCAATATTACTATACGCTGGATGGTAGCACACCCACGACATCCGGTACGCTCTATACCGGAATACCAATTGAAATTAGTATGGCAAACGGGCCGAAAACATTGCGTGCAATTGCCGTAAAAAACAACACAGTCAGTGATACTGCTGTATTTACATACGATACCGCAAGAGGAACTATTCAGGGGGTGGTCTGCCAGGAAGCGACGGCGCTGAGAAGAGTGAGGGTGTATTTGGAACTGGATGGGCGGGAGTTTGACGCATCAGTGGATGAAAAGGGGAGTTTTAAACTGGAAAATGTGCCTGCGGGCAGCCGTATTATTAAAATTGTTTCCGATAAATACCTGTCTGAAGGGATACAGGTCCAGTTAATGCCCGGCCAAATCGCCGTGGTTCCGGAATTGACCATGCGGGCCGGCGATTTGAATGGAGATGGCAAGATTGACACGGCGGACTTGGGGATCTTGAGCAGTGATTACGGGTATAAAAAAAGCGGTGAAGCGCCTTACAGTGCGGCCGATATCAACGAGGACGCAGTAGTGGATCTGTCCGATCTCGGGTGGATCGCAACGAATTACGGAGCGACGGCTAATTGATGTAAACCTACAACACAATACGACTACTGGGTCTACATGAACTCCGGTAGTGTAAAAAGCGGAGGGAGCAAATTTGTTTAATAATATTAAAAATAAATATATTTCCAGGGGAAAAATGTTTCTTGCGGTTTTTCTTGTTGCGCTGGCCGTTATCCCCGTGTATGGCGCTGCTGCCGGTACGCTGTCGGACAATTATGACCAGCTAAAAAACAGTTACCGGCAGTTTTTTGACCGCCTTACGGGCACCGGCAAAGTGACCGATACGCAATTGCGGAACTGGGTCGGCGATTTGGACGGCTACCTGAGCGGGGAAACGGTGAGCGACAGCAATTTCGACTCAGTCATGCGGCGCGCTATGGCCGCCACCCTTCTGGCGCCGGAGAACCAGGCCGTTCTGGATGCGGCCAGAGAAGTTTATAGCCAGGAAATTCAGCAGACGATTGCCGGGAATATTCCGCAGGAGTTCAGGGGTTTTTACGATACGGTCAAGAGTCTGATTATAAAGCGGGAAAGTAGTGGTTCGGGATCGTCGTCCGGCGGCGGTTCGTCCGGCGCATCGTCAGGCTCGGGATCATCCACGGGCACCAGTTCGGGCGGAGACTCGGCAAGCTCGTCTACCACCGGCAGTACCAGCAGTACCAGTAGTGCCGGTAGTTCCGGCAACTCCGGCTCATCCGGCGCTACCGGCACGCCTGGCAGCGCGCCTGATGCCGCTGCTTCAAGCGCTCCCATGTTCAAGGATATTGCCGGCCACTGGGCCGCAGGCGATATAGAGTCAATGGCGTCCCGCCAGGTGGTCAAAGGTGATCCGGACGGCCGGTTCAGGCCGGACGATACCGTAACCAGGGCCGAGTTTACGGCCATGCTGGTACGCCTGCTGGCGATCAACGGCGGGGAAGGCGGTAACCGTGTGTTCGACGATGTCGGTGCTGACAAATGGTACTATAGCGCCGTAAACGCGGCTGTCGCGGCCGGCATTGTCCAGGGGTACAGTCAGGAAACCTTTGAGCCGGAGTGCCCGGTAACCCGCGAGCAACTTGCCGCCATGGCGGTGCGCGGCTATGTGCGCGGCGGCGGCCGGCTGCTGGATGGTCCGGCGGCGGAAGCGGTACTGGCGCCGTTCAAAGACCAGGGAGAAACATCCGGGTGGGCGTCAGTTTTCTTGGCTACCGCCGTGGATAAAAAGATTGTCACGGGTTATCCGGGCGGCCTCCTGAAGCCGGGCGCTCAGGCCACCCGAGCGGAAGCGCTGGTCATACTGAAAAGGCTGGCGGCAGTAGCGGCAGTACAGTGAAAATTACAACGCGCCGCGCATTTGTGCCATGGCCTTTGCCATCAACTGCCTGCGTTGGGCGTTCTTTCTGGCAATGTAACTGTCACGGATTTTTGTTGTGATGTCCAGAGGCAGGTTGCAGGCCTGTAGTTCAGCTTCCATTGCGGCCAGCGTGCTGTCAAAGCGTTGGTCGCATTCTTTTTCCTGGGAGCGGCCGGCGGCAATATACTTGTCGGCCATTTTCAATAGTGAGAGGTTTTTTTTGCCGCCGTTCTGCCGGTACTCCTGAAGTGCGGAATTAACCAGTTCGCCCAGCTTTTGCTCATATTCGCCCTGCAGCAAAATAAATTCAGCCTGGTACTTGCTTACGATGCGGCAGTATTCATAATACTGCGCAGGTTCAAAGGATGAGTTGCCGGCTTGCGCGGTAAAGGCCGGCCATTCGGTCGCCGCCGCGATTTCCGGAAACGCCGCCGGATCGGCCGGGCCGGTTGCACCCGCCGGCAGTCCAGTTTTACCCTGGACCGCCTCGCCGCCCGGCAGCGCTATCTGTTCCCGGCCGGGACGCAAAATATAATTAAGCGCAGCCATATACAGGTATTCAGGCGAGTAGATCAGGATCAACACAAACGCCTGCAAAAATAAGATTATTACAATCATGGTTATGGTAAATAATTTCAAGTTCTTACCGTGCATGCGACTGCTTGCCCCCTTGCTAATAAAAGTATGTTTGTATAGTTTGTAAATTTGTATAATTATAACACTTTATTTTGTGATCATGATCACTGATATTTTTCAAATAATTACTATAATAAAAGTAAATTTTATATAGCTTCTCATTTTGTGCCAATGTTAGAAGGATTTCCGGTTCTTTTGTCGAATGTAATCTTATAAAAAGCAGTTGAAATGTGATACGGCAATTGGCCGGTTTTTATTTGCCGGGGGCGGTATTACCGGCTGTGTAGCACGGGGAGGTTTCAGGCAATTGGAAGGCAACAATCACAACAACCCGGTCGAAATAGACGAACAGGTCATTGATTTGCGGGTGTACGTAAAAATATTGAAAAAACGCCGCGCATTAATCGCGCTGGTCACCTTGCTGGCCATACTTACCAGCGCTTTCCTGAGCTTTTTTGTTCTGCCGCCGGTCTACGAGGCCGGGACCCTGCTCCTGGTTACCCAGGCCACGGACAAACAGCAGCAGGTGACGGGCCAGCAGGGCGATCTTAATTCCATTGTCAACACCATTTCACGTATCCCGGTCCTCACCATGAATACTTACGTGGGCCAGGCCAAGAGCGAGGCCATTATGCAGCGGGTGATCGATAAACTCGGGCTTGCCGAAAAGGGTTATACTACCCGCAGTCTGGCCGGACAAATTAAGGCTACCGCCGCCAAAGACTCCAACCTTATCGAAGTGACGGTGAGCAATACAGACCCGTCGCTGGCGGCCGACATAGCCAACACCTTGAGTCGTGAATTCCTGGAGCTTATTTCTGAGAAGAACCAGGAGCAGATGGAGCGGTCCGTGAAGTTTATGCAAGAACAGAAAAGCTCAACTGAAAAAGAACTTGATCAGGCCGTCGAGGAATTAAAGAAGTTCGATTCCGAGCCCCGCGGCGTAGCTATCCTCCAGCAGGAGATGGCCGCCAAGTCCCAGGATTTGAACAAATACCAATCCGAACTCACCCGGGCGGAGGTGGAGCTGCAGCAGATAGCGGCGGCCAAGATGAGCCTCGAGGAAGGTCTGGCTAACACTTCGAAAACGATCCGCGTGCAGAAGTACGACCAGACCCAGGGCCGGGTGGTTTCCAGCGAGGAGATCAATCCAGCTTATACGTCCCTGGTGGAAAAACTTAATGAAAAAGTGGCCGCCCAGGCGGAAAAGGAAGCTCAGGTAACGGGCACAAGGGGTGTGCTTGCCGTCATGAACCAGCAGATCGACCAGCTCCAGGCGGAGCTGACCGATAAAAAGACCAAACAGGACCGTCTCCAGGCGGAGGTTCAACGTCTTGAGAGTACCAGAAAACTGCTGGCGGACAAGACCGCCCAGACCCAGATTGCCCGCTCCATCGACCTGGGCAGCACCAGCGTGGTGGTGTTTTCCCCGGCCATGGCCCCGGCCGAGCCGGTGAAGCCGAAGAAAAAGCTCAACATAGCGATAGCCTTTGTTCTGGGGTTGATGGCTTCTGTGTCGCTGGCTTTTCTACTGGAGTTTCTCGACAACACCATCAAGAATCCCGAAGATGTGGCCCAGCACCTGGAATTGCCCGTGCTCGGGATGATCCCCCTGGCCGATGTGCGGTCAAGCGAATAAACGGAACGAGGTAGAAAAATGCATGTCAGCAGAAACGGAAACAGTGCCCTTTACGCTTATTTCAAACCGAAGTCGGCGATAGCCGAAGCCTTTCGCACCTTAAGGACAAATATTTCATTTTCTTCACTGAACCGGCCCTTCAAAACCATCATGACCACCAGCGCCGGCCCGTCGGACGGCAAGTCCACGGTGACGTCCAACATGGGCGTGGTCATGGCCCAGGCCGGCAGCCGCGTCCTGATTGTGGACTGCGATCTGCGCAAGCCCGTGATGCACAAAAATTTTGAGACTGACAACCACCGCGGGCTGACCAACCTGTTGGTTCAGGACCTGGATATTGCGGAAGTAATCAAACCCACCAGGGTGGAAGGGCTCAGCCTGCTTACCAGCGGCCCGATCCCGCCCAACCCGTCGGAACTGCTCGGATCGTTGAAGATGAAGAACTTCCTGGAAAAAGCCGCCGGGATGTACGATATAGTGTTCATCGACTCGCCGCCGGTGATTGCCGTTACAGACGCCTCCGTGCTGGCCCCGCTGGTGGACGGCGTAATGCTGGTGGTGAAATCGGGCGTCTCCAAGATAGATATGGTCAAGGAAGCCAAGAACCAGCTGAAAAAGGCCAAAGCCCGGATCATCGGGGTGGTGCTGAACGAGGTAAAAATGAAGAGTGAGGACTACCACTACTATTACTACTACAAGAGCAGGAACAAGCCGTCAAAAGAAGTGGTGCTTTAAGCATTATCCACATGTGACAAGGCGCAATGTGAGCAAGCTTGATTTTTTTATCATGAATTTAGGACTTATTTCATAGAAGAAATGGGACTATGGTCCTGGAAAAATGAGGTGGTTCTAAAATGGTTCCCAATGAAAGCCGGGTTGCAACCGTCCATAACGCCACAATAGGCGCCGCCCAATTGTTGACAACACTACCGCGGCCGCTGAAACTGCAACTGCGGAAAGTGATCGAATTAACGTCTGTTTTAACCGTTGATTTGGGCGCCTTGGGAATTAGCGTCGCTTTGGCTTATTTCGCGCGCGTTTTCATATTGCCCTGGCTTTCGGGCGCTTTTCCCCCGGAACTGCCGCCCAACCTGCCGGAGCGCTTGTGGTGGCTGCCGGCAGTGTTTTTGGGTGCTATAGTTTACGAAGGCCTGTACACCAAGAGATATTCTTTCTGGCGTGAGTGCGGCCTGTTGATCAAGGCCGCCACTCTGGCCTTCCTGGTGTCGCTGTCCATAGTTACCCTGGCCAAAACAGGCGGGGAAGTGTCGCGAACCCTCGTCGTCCTTATCTGGTTTTTTTCCCTGGTAATGTTGCCGGCCTTCCGTTATACCGGGAAGAACCTCCTCGCCCGCGCCGGCATCTGGGAGAAAAAAGTGCTGGTGCTGGGCGCCGGCAGGACGGGTGAACTGGTGATGCAAGCCCTGGACCGCGAACCGTACATGGGCTACCGGGTAGTGGGACTTTTAGATGACGATCCGGAGAAGAAATATAGAATTTTTACTGTCAACGGCGGCGCCAGAGTGAAGGTATTGGGGGGATTCCGGGATTCAGACAACGTAATGGCTGAAACCGGGGTTTACAATGTGATAGTGGCCGCTCCCGGCCTGGCGGGCAATGTTCTGGTGGGCCTGGTAAACCGCCTGCAGCGGGTTTGCGATTCTGTAATAGTGGTCCCTGATTTATTCGGTTTGCCGGTTATGGGTGTGGAAGCGTCATACTTCTTTGACGACCGTTTTTTAGCGTTGCGTTTGAAAAACAACCTGGCCAGCCGCACGAATATCTTTTTGAAGCGCGCTTTTGACTTGACCGCCGGCGCGGTAGTCCTGCTCCTTCTGCTTCCCGTGATGGCCGCTATAGCCCTGGCCGTGAAGCTTGATTCCCCCGGCCCCGCCGTTTTTGCCCACCGCCGCATCGGCCGGGGCGGCCGGGAGTTTATGTGCTATAAGTTCAGGACGATGGTAGTTGACGCGCAGGAAGTGCTGGACAAGCTTTTAAAAGAGAATCCTGTTTTCCGTGAGGAATGGGAAAGGGACTTTAAATTAAAGGACGACCCGCGCATTACCAGAGTAGGGAGATTCTTGCGCAAAACCAGCCTGGACGAGTTGCCACAGATATTTAATGTCATTAAAGGCGAGATGAGTCTGGCCGGTCCCAGGCCAATCGTGCGGAAAGAGATAGAAAAGTATAAAGAGAATATTAAATATTTCTACCAAGTCCGACCCGGGCTGACCGGCCTCTGGCAGATCAGCGGCAGAAACGAAATAGAGTATGATGAACGAGTGCAATTGGACGCTTGGTACGTGCGCAACTGGTCCCTGTGGCTGGACATTACCCTGCTGCTGCGCACCGTGGCTGTGGTTACGGCAAGAAAAGGGGCTTATTAATAAAAAAACGAAATATTTTAAACACGGGGGGAAAAATGAACGTTTCGATCATTGGCCTGGGCTATATCGGGCTGCCTACGGCAGCGCTAATAGCATCCAACGGTATAAAAGTTTATGGTGTAGATATAAACCAGGGCGTAGTAGAAAAGATTACCCGTGGCGAAGTGCATATTGTCGAGCGTGACCTGGACGGATTAGTGCAAAAGGCTGTGACAAACGGTTTTTTAACGGCTGGCGCGGTGCCGCAAAAGGCCGACGTTTTTATCATAGCAGTGCCGACACCGGTAACGGAAGGCAACAGGCCGGATGTTACATTCGTCGATAAGGCGGTTGAGAGTGTTATTCCTTTTTTAGAGAAAGAAAACTTGCTTATAATCGAATCCACCTGCCCGGTGGGTATTACGGACAGGCTGGCTGGCCGCATATTCTATCGCAGGCCGGATCTCGCGGGCAGTCTATTCATTGCCTACTGTCCGGAGCGGGTTTTGCCCGGCCGGATTTTATATGAATTAGAACATAACGACCGGATCGTGGGCGGTATTAATGAAATATCGGCAAAAAAGGCGGCTGAATTTTACGCCGTTTTTGTTAAAGGAAGCGTATTTCAGACAGACGCCAAGACTGCCGAGATGTGCAAGTTGGTGGAAAACGCCTACCGTGACATCAATATCGCCTTTGCCAATGAGCTTTCCATTTTATGCGACAAGGCCGGCGTAAATGTGTGGGAATTGCTCAGCCTGGCCAACCGGCACCCGCGGGTGAATATTTTGAATCCCGGCTGCGGTGTGGGAGGGCATTGCATTGCCGTCGATCCCTGGTTCTTGGTGAGCCAGTTTCCGGAAGAAGTCAGGATTATTAAAACGGCCAGGGAAATTAACGATTTTAAGCCTTCCTGGGTTGTGGAGAAGATCGAGGCTATGGCCGGCGACTTTAAAGAAAAACGAGGCAGGCCTCCGGTGCTTGGTTGCCTTGGCCTCTCATATAAGCCTGATACGGACGACACCAGGGAGAGCGCGGCTTTAAAGATAGCCAGACAGTTGATTGACAGAGGCTACCGGGTTCTGGCCAATGAACCGAATATAAATAGCGATTTCGTGGCGGGGATTAAGAATCATACATTATCCAGTGTATTGCGGGAAAGTGATTTGATCATTGTTAACGTGCTGCATTCAGCATACAGTGGCGTTGTAAATAAGGCGGCAGAAAATGTCATTTGTTTCGCCGGCTGAGGTGGATAATTGTGCTGCAGGCAATAATCAAAAAAGGTAAGATATATCCGGAAGAAGTTCCCGTGCCGCAGGTGCAGGAGGACAGTGTCCTGGTAAAAGCTGTTTATTCATGCATATCTGCAGGCACTGAGATCAGCAGCCTCCAGGAGGCCGGGAGGTCCCTGGTTAAAAAAGCCCTGGAAAAACCGGACAAGGTGAAGCAGGTTCTGGAAATGGCCGGACGCGAGGGTGTGGGCCGCACCATGGCCAGGTTGAAAGAAAAGCTTGATGCCGGCAGTCCCACAGGCTATTCCGTGGCAGGTGTTGTTGTGGCTTCAGGCCGGCGCATTAACGATTTTAAAACAGGCGACAGGGTGGCTTGCGCCGGCGCGGGTATCGCCAATCACGCCGAATATATTTCGGCGCCCCGCAACCTGGCGGTGAAAATTCCACCGGGAGTGGAGTACGGAGAAGCTGCCACCGTCGCCCTGGGCAGTATAGCCATGCAAGGAGTGCGGCGCGTGCAAGTCCAACTGGGGGAATTCGTGGTCATCTTTGGCCTGGGCATCCTGGGACAGCTTGCCCTGCAGATGGTCAGGGCCGCCGGCGGCCGGTGCGTAGGGGTGGATATCGATCAGCGCCGCCTGGTGCTGGCCGGCCGCTTTGGCGCCGAATTGATTTTAAATCCTAATGAGGAGGATGTTGTCAAGCAAGTCCTTCATCTTACCGGCGGGCACGGCGCTGACGCCGTGATTTTTACCGCCGCCGTCACCGACCCGGCAGTCCTATCCCAGGCATTCACTCTGACCCGCCGCAAGGGGCGTCTGGTGATGGTGGGGGTTTACGGCAAGGAACTAAACCGCGACGACATATATAAAAAGGAGATCGATTTTCTTATTTCCACCTCTTACGGGCCGGGCCGTTATGACGAGCAATACGAACTGAAAGGCCTGGACTACCCTTACGCTTACGTGCGCTGGACGGAGGGCCGCAACATGGAAGAGTACCTGCGGTTGCTGGATGCCGGCATAGTAGACGTGAAGCCCATAATTGAAGCTGTTTACCCTATTGCGGAAGTGCAAAAAGCCTATGAATCTTTAAATTCGCCTCAGCGCCCTTTAATCGTGCTGCTGGAATACGGCCAACCATCCGACAGCCTTGCAGACGAAGCCGGTCGGTTTCGCAAAACCGCAGCGCCGCGAGTACGGACATCACAGCGTGAAGGTGAAATAAGAGTGGGCCTGATCGGCGCCGGCAGTTTTGCCTCCGGCATGCACTTGCCCAATATGCAGAAACTCAAAGGCAAATACCGCCTGCAGGCGGTATGCAGCCGCACCGGCTATACGGCAAAAGCGGTGGCCGGGCGGTTCCAGGCCGGCTACAGCACCACCGATCCGGCCGATATTTTTAGTGATCAGGATATAGACTTGGTAATTATTTGCACACGACATAATAATCATACTGATCTGGTCATGCAGACCCTGCAGGCGGGCAAGCATGTTTTTGTGGAAAAACCGCTGGCCTTAAACCAAGCCGAACTAAACCGGATCAAGGAATTTTATGCCGGCGGCGCAGACGGCAAGCCGCTTTTGACGGTCGGGTTCAACCGCCGCTTTTCAAAATACGCGCGGGAGGCAAAAAAACACACTGGCAGGCGTATCAACCCCCTGTTCATGCATTACCGCATGAATGCCGGTTACATCCCTTTGGATCATTGGGTGCATACTGAAGAAGGCGGCGGTCGCATCATAGGCGAGGCCTGTCACATAATCGACCTGTTTACATTTTTCACCGGCTGCGCCGTGCGCTCCGTGGCTGTGAGCAGCCTGTCTCCAAACACAGACAGCCTCAGTTCCTCAGACAATAAGGTTATTACCCTGGAATATGTGGATGGCTCCGTGGCCACGCTGGAATATTTCGCTGTAGGTTCAAAGCAGTTACCAAAGGAAACCATGGAGATTCATTTTGACGAAAAGTCTATTATCATTGATGATTATAAAGGTATTAAGGGATACGGGTTGAAAGTACATGATTTAAAAAGTTCTGTCAGCGAAAAGGGCCAGCTGGAAGAATTGGAGGCGCTTTACGAATGCCTGGCTTCCGGGGGCGGCAGGTGGCCCATTGAGCTTTGGGACTTGGTGCAGACGACGGAAATAACATTTATGGCAGTATTTTAACGTGATTAAAAAAAATAAACTTATAGTTGGTTTATATAATTATTCTTATTAAGAAGGTATACCATGCCCGGTCAGTCGCTTAAAATTTTTATAAAAAAATATTCTAAGATCGAAAACCTTGTAAGAAATCTAATAAACATTGCCCCTTTATCTATAAGATTCGGCAAAGACTTTTGGGATTGGTACGCTTTTTTTGAGGTGACTGAATCTTGGTCCCAGGAGCAGATTTTGGAGTACCAATTAGAAGCTCTTAAACTTTTACTTAATGAACTAGTTCAAAACAGTGAGTTTTATCGAGATAGACTGTCAGGACTTAATATTAATCAGTTGGATTCAATCGATAAGTTTCGCTCAATTGTTCCGGATTTGTCTCGTGAAGAGTTTAGGAATAATTTTAATTATATTTTATCAAAGAGCGCAAATAAGAAAGCTATTATAAAAAGCCAGACTTCAGGTACAACAGGGATGGCATTACAGTTTTATCATCTTAAAAAAGATAATGCCCGGGAATGGGCAGCTATCTGTCATCAATGGAAGCGAGTTGGTTATGATCCCGTTAAATCACGCCGGGCAGAGTTTAGAGGATTAACTCAAAATAACAAAATTATAGATTTTTTCCCCGAACAAAATATGATTCGCGTTTCAATATTGCACCTTAAGCATGAATATTTAAAATACATTTCAAGTGAAATTATAAAAAATGAAGTAGATTATTATCACGGCTATCCAAGTGCCATTTATTTGCTGGCAAAAGAAATTTGCGATTATAGCATTAATTTTCCACAACCTAAAGCAATCTTACTGGCTTCAGAAATGGTACATAAATGGCAATTAAGTCAAATTCAAGAAGCATTTCCAAATACAAAAATATTTTCTCATTATGGTTGTGCTGAGCGCACTGTACTTGCAGGTTGGTGTGAGTACCGGCAAGAATATCATATCTTCCCGCAATATTCGTTAGTCGAAATAGATGAACATACTTATGAAATAATAGGTACAAATTTATTTAATACGATTAATGGTTTTGTACGATATCGGATGACGGATGCTGTTCTCGAATCCGACTTTGATATTTGTCCTGATTGCCATAGGCCGTATACTCCTAGATTAATAAAATTAGGTGGCCGTGCTGAAGATTTTCTATATAGCCCTGAAAATGGCTGGATTGCGCCTGCAATTGTGACCTATCCACTAAAAGGTTTAAAGAGCATTCGAGAGATACAGTTTTTCCAAAAAGAAAGGAACGAAATTTTAATACGATATACGATTTCTTTAAGTAATGAATTTTTATTGAAAAACGATCTTGAACAAATAGAAACCGGACTATATTATCTTTTCGGTAAAAATATGATACTAAGATTTGAACAGGTGGATGATTTTGCACGGGGCTCATCTGGAAAGTTTAAATGGATTATTTGTGAATTGGATCGCTATATTTGAGTAGTGAATTTGAATAGTTGACAATTTTATAAAAGCTGTAAAAGATTTTGTTTTTAGAATTAAGTGGAAATTTTAGATATAAGGAATGGCGTAAATGAGGGAACAAATTGCTGTTGGTGTTACAATTCCAGCCTATAATAATGAAGCACCATATCATCCGTATGTTTCCTACCCTGAGGTTCCTTTTTCAGAAACGTCGAAATACCCAAATTTCCCATATCATCTTTTGAGACAGTTATTTTTAAAACTTGGCCTTGATAAAGAGCATTATGGTACTCCTCATTGGAACCCGCTCGGCGCAATTATCCGGCTGGGCCAGACTGTTTTAATCAAGCCGAACTTTGTTTTAAGCTCTAATCTAAGCGGTGGCGATTTGTTTGCTGTGGTAACTCATCCGTCAATCATACGTGCGTTGATTGATTATATTTATATTGCTTTAAAAGGAACCGGGCGAATAATAGTTGCCGACGCTCCGCAGATGGATTGCGACTGGGAACAGTTGATGGCAGCTCAGAGACTGGATACTATCCAGACTTTCTATCGTCGAAAATTCAGTTTTGAGATAGAACTATATGATCTTAGAAATTTTGCATTAATTGATCCTTCGAAACCGGCTTATTCTGAGAATAGAAAAGAGCTTCCCGGCGATCCTCAAGGCAGCGTGATAATTAATCTCGGCAGAGAAAGTGAATTTTATGGCCTTCCAAGTGAAAATTATTATGGTGCCGACTATAATCGAAATGAAACAATAAGGCACCATCAAGGAGAGATACATGAATACTGCGTATCTGAAACGGTTTTGTCCGCGGATGTTATTATTTCCGTTCCTAAAATGAAGGTGCATAAAAAAGTCGGGGTTACTTTAAATCTGAAAGGTCTTGTCGGGATTAACACTAATAAAAACTATTTAATTCATTACAGGGTAGGTACAGCAGGTGAAGGCGGAGATCAGCTCCCAAATAACCTTAAAGCAGATGACCTGTTATTAATAAAAATACAGCGCTGGCTATATGATCACGCGCTCGCCAAGCAAAATAAGATGGGCGATTCAATGTATAAATGGGTGTTATCATTGTACAGGTTTTTTATCAAACCGTTTATGCATGTAGATAACTCCATAGCAATGTATGATGGAGGAAACTGGCATGGCAATGATACGGCTTGGCGCATGACTGCCGACCTTGCCAAGATACTTTTTTTTGCAGATTCTCAAGGCAATCTCTGCGATAAAATACAACGCAACTTTTTTTGCGTTGTTGATGGGATAGCAGGTGGTGAAAATAACGGTCCATTAGCTCCTGATGTTAAGCGATGTGGTTGTTTGGTTGCGGGGCGGAATCCTCTAGCGGTTGATTTGGTTACAGCCAGATTAATGGGTTTTGATATAAAAAAGATAAAACAATTTAGCATGATTTTTAAAGAAGGCAGTAAGATTTTACCTTGTTCAGCTGAAGATATCAATATCATATTAAACGGATTAATTATTAAAGGGCGACATTTTTTTGACGATCATTGGGATGATCCGGTTTTTGGCTTTAAACCACATCCCGGCTGGACAGGACATATCGAAATATCTCAAGATAGGTTAGGTAGGTGAATAAAACGGCAGAAATAGCAATTGTTGGAGACTTGGCGCTTCATTATGGCCCTCAAAAATGTGATAAAGATATTTTAGATTGTTTAGGTTCAATGAGTTTTGTAATTGCTTGTTTAGAGGCTCCGATATGTTCTTATGGGACAGGGCCGAAATATAAAAAGAGAACGGTTTTTCGTATCGATCCATCCCGGGCCGAAAGGCTAAAAAAATATAACTTGAAAGTAGTATCATGCGCCAACAATCACATTATGGATTTTGGGAAGCGGGGAATCGCCGAAACATTAACAATTCTCAATAAAATAGATATTTCTCCCATAGGGCTGAAGACACCTTCTGCGAACCATACATTTGTTGACTTGAAAGAACCTTTTAAAATGAGGATCGCTGCTGGTATGGGCAAAGGTCTTTCTATTGGTTCATTCTACATATCTTCAATTAAAGATGTGGCGAATGCTTTGAAAAAAGCCCCTGAAGATGTGCTGCGCATCGCTTATTTACACGGCGGCACTGAATACGTGTCATTTCCGGATCCACACCAGTTTAGAGAGACGTTGCATTTATTAAGAGAATGCCGGGTGGATATTATCTGCTGGTCACACTCCCACGCGCCGGCGCCTTTTACCGTGAAAGGCGGTGTCTTTATTGCCTGGGGTCTCGGCAACTGGGACTTGACCAGTCCTGAAAACCGCCAAAGGAATGTTTCAAAGCGCGCGCTGGCGCTTACCATTAGTAGAATGGAAACAATAGGTCTTAATAATTTATTAACTGCTTTTGAGCGAAGGATACTACCGGATGGAAATAAAGATGTTTTACATAAAAGCACATATGAATGGTCACAAAGAATAATATCAAATATAAGTTGTGAGGAAATTGCAGAAATTCATAAAAAATGGGCTGAAATAGACGCCTGTGTGTGGCTGCCGCAAACATGCGCCGCTATTAAGTGGAGGATCCAAAAATATGGCTATCGAACGGTGGTAAAAGATTTAATTAAAATTATATTGTCCGGTAGATGGTGGAAAGCACTATATAAAATCAACTTTGACAGGATGAATGAGGCATGTGCCGAATGGGATGGGTTCAAAAAAAGCTTGCGGTAAACAGTTTCTTTGTTGCGTCGGCACAGGTTATAACAGGTCTGTTAGGTTTGGGCACACAGGTTCTGGTTGTGCGGAAGATTGGTGTGAGCGGGGTAACGGATGGTTTTTTTGTTGCTTACGTGATACCGGATGTTGTCGGCGGTATTGTTATGTCGCTTGCCTTGCTTGTTTTACTGCCCCGTGTCGTCGACAAAGAGGGGCTTTCCCCATACGGGCGTAATCTTTGCTGGATGTTTGCTTTATTGAGCGCGGTCATATTGTCAATAGCAGCCTTAATTGTTATTGTAACGAATATTTCACTCGCTGCATTTCTCGGCCCCGGCTTGACGGAAGAAGGGGTAAAAGTGGCAGGAAAAGCATTGTCTATCATGGCTCCAGCAATCATGCTTCAAGGAACCGGAGGAGTAGCCATAGCAATGCTGCAGGCTTGCAATTTTTTTGCGGCTGCTTCTTTAGGACGCGTATTTTTTATGTTGGGGCCTTTTATAGCTGCAGTTGCGTTAGTGGATATTTATGGGATATATTCGCTTGCTTGGGGTGTATTGGCCGGTTCTTTTTCGGCTTGCATTTTCCTTGTCTTAATCACCTTGGCGGTTACAGGGCGACCCCTGCTTTATGAGGTATGGGCTACCCGGTTAGAAGCGGTTGAGATAACAAAAGGCGCCGTCCCCGTTCTATTTGCACGCTGTGAAGGAGAAGCATGGGGGTTTGTTATCCGCGCCGTTGCCACTACTACATTGCCCGGTGGGGTAACGCTACTGGTTTTAGTTCAGAAGCTCGCGAATTTATTATATCTGGCAGGCAGCAGTATATCTACGGCAGCTTATCCTGATATCGCCCGCGAGAGCAGGTTTGGAAGCGAAGGTTTTATCGGCCTTACCCGGAAGAGAGCGGGACAGATATTTTTGGTGATGAATGTTCTTGCCTGGCCTTTGGCTGGCGTGGCAGCCAGCATAATGAACATGATAACCAACAGCACTGTTTATGTAGAACCGTCAATTGCATATTTCGCACCCGTATGTTTGTCGCTTTTTTCAATAATGGCACCCTGGGTGAGCATAAACGGTCTCATAGGCAATGCAACCTGGGCTGTTGGAAGGGTGTGGGGACGACTTGCCATTGAAGCAGCTACTCTCTTTATGCTCCTGCCGGTATTGTGGTTTTGCGCAAGAATATGGGGTTTCATAGCAATACCAGTTATTTTTTTCGCCGAGTGGCTCATTTTAGTTTTTGCCGGCGAGCTTCTATTAAGATATTCCCTTCGTCAACCGGTCTTATCAAAAAATGATGTTATCGCTTATCTTGGCATAACGGTTGGAAGCCTGCTTGGGGGTTGCGCGGCACGGATAACCGCAAATGTTTTAGACAGAATGCTCTCTTTTTATCTGTTTTACCAATTTCTTTCTTCAGTTGCAGCTTTTATTGTTGGTGCCGTTGTATCGGGGCTGTTTGCTTTTATCATTGTGCGCAAGGTCTTGAAATATGAATTTGCTTAATTATTGCAAGAAAATAGTATCCCTTCCTCCCAAAGTTCTTGCCGTAAAAGTGGTTCGTTTGATGAAACGCAGGTTGATGGAGAGAAGACAGCGTTACTTTGACCAACTCTGTATTACTTTTGATAAAAATATTGTTAAAGGTAAGTTGTATCAATATTTGACTGGAATTTCAGTCAGTCGTTTAGAACCGTACAGAGAGACAGTAATTTCACTGGTGGAGCTTTATTTGAATCACAGTTTTGACCTGCTTGGTTCTGGATGGGTTCAGGTGAAACATGGGATGAATTGCCGCGGGCTCGAAAATTATCGTTACGAGATGAGTAAAGCAATTTTTGCGGATAAAGAAGGAAGATGGCTGGAAGGCCGGATTAATACGACAAACTCAAAAGAATCTCAACGTATCTGGAGTCTTGTTGACGACTATTATGTACCCATTGACTGGCACCTTGACTTTAAGTCCGGTTACCGCTGGGACGAGTCCACCTGGTACAAGGACATCCGTTATGGACATAAACCGGGCGTGGATGTCAAAGTGCCCTGGGAACTGGCCAGAATGCAGCACCTGCCGTTATTTGCCTGGGCCTATGCCTTGCAAAAAAACACTGCGCGCTACGGGCCAACGGGCCAGGCTGAATTCCTGCCTCCTGAATTGTACGTCCGTGAATTTCGCAACCAGGTGCTGGATTTCATAGCCTCCAACCCGCCCCGTTTCGGCGTAAACTGGCACTGTACCATGGACGTGGCCATCAGGGCGGCCAACTGGCTGGTGGCATACGACATGCTGCATGCTTTTGGGGCAAAATTTGATAATGAATTTCTTGAAGTGTTTCAGCATTCCGTATATGATCATGGCAGGCACATAATAGATAATCTGGAGTATACTCCCGAACTGCACGCCAATCATTACCTGGCCAATATTACCGGCCTGCTGTTTGTGGCAGCTTACCTGCCCCGCACTGAAGAAACAGACCGCTGGCTGGCCTTTGCCGTACAGGAACTGATATCCGAGATGGATTACCAGTTTAACCCGGATGGAAGCAATTTTGAAGCGTCCACAAGCTACCACCGCTTGTCGACGGAAATGATGTTATACGGCTCCATCCTGTGCGTTACCCTGCCCCCGGGGAAAAGGGAGGCATTGAAAAATTATGAAACAGCGGGCCACAAGGTGAGGCCGAGGCTGAAGCCATATCACGAGCAATTATATAATGTAGACGACCCTTTGCTTTTTCCGCCCTGGTTCTGGGAGAGACTGGAGAAAGCCGCCGAATTTACCTTGCATATCACGAAACCAAATGGAGAAGTCCCACAGGTGGGCGATAACGACAACGGCCGTTTTTTGAAAATATGGCCGTCTTACCGGAAAATGACAGTAAGAGAAGCTGTTAGAAAATACAAAAATCTGGAGAACTACAATAATCTGCCGCCAGACGCTGTTTACTGGGAAGAGAATATTCTGGACCACAGACATATCACCGGAGTGGCAGGGGTGCTTTTCCGGCGATCTGACCTCATTAATTTAATAGAAATGAGTAATCCAGAGGTACAGTTGGTGCAGAACTGGTTAAGAGATATTTATGTGCCTTCGTATCATGTCGACCCGGGGCGGCCTCACCCTGCTGCTGAAGGCAGGACGGCAGGTGATTGCATATCCCTGGAAGCCTGCTTGGAACAACTGAAGAGCGAATACGGGGAGCCTGTGATAACTTTTTTTGGAGCGGAACGTCCCGGTCCGCCTCTGACGCAGGACTTGGAAATAATTTCGTACCCCGGCTTCGGTTTTTATCTTTACCGCTCGCAGCGGTTGTACCTGGCTGTACGATGCGGCTCTCTCGGCCAAAAAGGTAACGGCGGCCACGCCCACAACGACCAGTTGAGCATTGAACTGAACATAGATGGCAAAGATATCATCCGTGATCCGGGAACTTACCTTTACACACCCATGCCTGAAAGGCGTAATCATTTCCGGTCCACTGCAGCTCATTTTACGCCTCAAGTGCCGGGAAAAGAGCAAAACGAGTGGTTTCCCGGAATGAGTGGACTTTTTCAATTAAAAGACCGGGCCAGGGCAGAATGCCTTTATTTTAATAAGGATGGCTTTACAGGTCGCCATTTTGGCTTTGGTAAATGTGTGACGCGGTTAATAATGATTGAAAAAGAAGGCGTTTATATTTACGATTTTAATGCGTTTTCTCCAGGTGAAACAGCAAAGTCTTATTCAAATGGTTATGGTTTGTTAATTGAAAAAAATAATTAAAAAAAGTTTAAGAAGAATAATTCAAGAAAGATCGAGATTAGAAGAATATATGTTAATGAATAAAGATTGGCCCCAAAAAGCTAACAGGAAAAAAGTATTAATGGCTGTGGGAAATTACTGGACATCGCCATTTCAGGTAGGAAGCCATCATATCGCTAAAGGTTTTGTAGAAGCTGGTTGGGATGTTGCTTTTATTTCCGATCCAATATCACCTGTTCATTTGTTAGGTGGGAATTTGGAAGATTTAAAGAAAAGGTTTAAGATATACGGTACTGGCGGGAAAAACTATTTGGAAGGAAAATTATGGACGTATATTCCTTTTGCGATGTTTACTCCACATAATAAGCCATTTCTTCGTTCACAATTTGTTGCTAAAAACTGGTATAAGTTTACTGTTCCCAATCTGGTAAAAAAGATAAAAAATGCTGGATTTGAAGAAGTGGACCTGCTTTACTTTGATAGTATAAATCAGTATTTCTGGCTTGATAAGATTAATCATAAAAATTCTATTTTGCGTATAGCTGATAAAAATTCCGGTTTCAGAAAATATACCTCTGCGGCCAGGGTGATGGAAACAAGACTGGCTCAAAAGGTAGATGCTGTTATTTATTCTGCGCATAATCTAGAAGAATATGTTAAATCATTGCGACCAAAAAAAATGTTTCATGTACCAAACGGCGTTAATTTTGAACACTTTGCCGGCGGTTCACGGGCAATGCCTCCAGATTACAGGAATATACCAAGGCCTATAGCTATTTATGTAGGAGCTATGGATTTATGGTTTGATTATGATTTAGTAAGTGAAGCGGCTCGAGAGTTGCCTAATATTTCTTTTGTCTTAATTGGTCCTGCCGAATTGGCGCGAAAAAAACTGCAATTGCTTCAAAACATCCATTTGTTGGGGCCACGTAAATATGACGAACTACCGCCCTATTTATATAACAGCGATGTAGGCATAATACCTTTTGATGTAAAAGGTCATGCAGATTTGGTAAATAGTATTCATCCTTTAAAGCTTTATGAATATATGGCCTGCGGCCTCCCGGTAGTGTCTGTAGAATGGCAAGAAATAAAAAAATTAGGGAGCCCAGCAATTTTATGTAATTCAAAAGAAGATTTTGTAAAAAACCTCTTGGAACTCCATTTTATTTCAAATAATAAAATAGATTATATAAATTATGCAAAACGACAAAATTGGGTGAAAAGAATAGATAATCTCATTAAAATTTTAGGAGATCTATGAAATGAGAATTAAAATAATAATTATAAATAATATGCTTATATTTATTTTTTTGTTTTTCTTGTTATACTCAAATTTTATTAGTAGAATTATTGGTTACAATTTAAATGCGCTATTTTATTTATCATTTCTTTTGTTATTAATTTACTCCTTAAGAAAGTATTTCTTGAATAAAATTATAATTTTTCAATTATTTATTGTTTTATTCTTTGCTATATATATTTTTGATACATCATTTGATTTTTCTGCAAATTTATTAACTATAAAAGATTTTATTGTTCCGCTTTTATGTTTGGGAATTGGAATGTTTTTTACTGAAAATAAACTTACAGCAATTAATTATTTAAATATATTATATTTATTTTTTATTGCATATGGTATAATTCAAGAAGTTTGTTTTTATACTGGATATTTTTATTTTTTGCCCTGGGATGTGAATTATAGTGAATTATGTATTGCTAATGGTGTTGTTAATATATACCAAGGGAATCTTTTGCGCTTTTTTGGAATGATGAATTCTTCTATAGAATATCAAGTATTTGTTTCAATGATTCCATTGTTTCTTTTGCTAAATTATAATGTTATAGTTAATAAGCGGATTTTTATTATAAATTTTATATTGTCAATTTTGTTTTTAACATTCTCATTTGAAAGAAGTCCAATAATAATGTTTTTAATAGTGTTAATTATATGGAAATTCAAAGATGTTTTAAAGTTTAAAAATTTTATTATAGTTTGTTTTATGGTATTAACAATATTTACTTTTATAAATTATAATATTGATTTTTTATTAAATAATGAATATACAAAGTATGCATACCAACGATTAATAAATGGTTTATTTTTAAAATATAATGAAGATGCTGCAATATTGGAAAGGAATAATTTACAATGGAAAATATCTAAAGATATAGCTACTAAAGAATTTTTCGGTATAGGACCAGGTAGAATAACTCCTTCAGCTTCAGAATACAAGGGATATATAGGTCCACATAATAATTTTCTTGCCTTTTATTTGGCTTACGGTATAGTTGGCTTAATTTTGTTTTTAATATTTATACTATTTATTATAATGCGATTATCTAAAATTAAAAATAATTTTAAGTTATTTGGATATGGTATAATAGTAAGTTTTTTTGCGATGGCAATGTTTAATATGCCATTCAGCGGTAAACAAGGCATAATATTTTATATGTTATTGGGATATTTAATTAATGAACCATTATCACAAACTATTGTGCCTCTATCAAGCAAATCAACATTGAAATTAAAAGAATCCATGTAAGTAGTTGGTTAAAAGAGGTGTATAAATTGGTAAGTATAAATTATAGGTTCATAAATCAAAATAATAAACGATATATGCGCTTTATTTCAAGAATTGATAAAATCGGTTATAAAATTTTTAATAAAAATAAGAATAGAATAGATTATTCTTCTGTAAAAAGTGTAGCTATTTTACAACTTGCCCATATAGGAGATTTTATTTTAACATTACCTTTTGCCAATTTATTGCATCAAAAAATAAGTTCAAAAATAATTTTTGTTGTTAATAGTACAAATGCTTTATTGGCAAAAAAATGTTCATTTATAGATGATGTGATAGAGGTAGATGCGCCATATTTTGCAAGAAATAAAAATAATAATAACTTATTTTCCTTTGTAAAACAACTTTCCAAGATAAATGCTGATCTTATTTTTGATTTGCGTGGAGATATTCGTAATTTAATATCGGTTTATTTTGCATCAAAATATAAATATCTTGTTGGTTATGCCGAAGGTGGCTGTGGATTCTTATTAAGTAAAAGATTGGATTATCCATGGCATGGGCATATATCTGAAACTTTTAATAAATTGTTACTGGAATTTGATATAAATGAAAATCCTATTGATTATTGGAATAAGGATAATATTCCTTATATTGATTGCAGATTAAAACTTCCTAAAAATTATTTATTGATTCATATCTCTACTGCTGCCCAAGCAAGACAATGGCCTATTGAAAATTTTATTGAACTAATTAAAAAAGTTTCTAAATATATTCATGTCATTGTGCTTGGGGTAAAAAATGATTTAACACCTGCGCAATTTGCTGATATCAAATATATACCAAATACTACAGTTTTAATTGGAAAAACTAATCTTTTAGAATCAATTGATATCGTACGTAAAAGTAGTTATTTTCTTGGATTAGAATCTGCATTTGTGCATATAGCTGCATTATTAGGTAAACGTGTTGTCGGAATTTATAGCGGCACAACAAATAAGTTGAGATGGGGTCCATTTTCTCTTTATCCTGATCAAATAATAATCATTAAAAATAAACCCTCCTGCAGTGGTGAAGATGGATGTGGAAAGCTAAATTGTATAAATAATATATGTATGATGCAAATAAATATTGACAGAGTTTTTCAAGCAGTTAATGAAATGATAGAAAAAAATTAATTTAGTTTTTTGGGGGGATATGGGTATATGATTAGTAATAAAATTATAAAAGAACATATTTCAATTATTAATGCTTTAATAGAAGTTACCATGCGCGATATTGAACTATTCGGATCTTATTGCCAAAAAACTATTATGCTAGGCAATACTATCTACCTTCTCGGCAATGGTGGTAGTGCAGCTGATTGCCAGCACCTTGCGGCAGAACTGGTCGGCCGTTTTAAAAGTCAGCGAGGAGCTTTACCCGCTGTAGCTTTAACAACGGATACTTCCATACTTACGGCAATAAGTAATGATTACGGCTTTGAGGAAATATTTGCAAGGCAGGTGGATGCCCTTGTAAGGCCTGGCGACCTGGTGGTGGGCATTTCCACTTCGGGTAACAGTCCAAATGTGGTCAGAGCTATTCAGTTAGCTAAAGAAAAAGGTGCACGGACGGTGGGCTTGACTGGTAGGCATGGAGGAAAGCTGGGTAATATCTGCGACCTGTGCGTTAAAGTGCCGTCTGATGTGACAGCCAGAATCCAAGAAGCCCATATCTTGATTGGACATATAGTATGTGAAATGGTTGATGAGGTGGCGGACGGTGTTTAATAATTTAAAAAAAGTAACAACTTTTTTAAGCGAAGAAATTCAAGAATATAAAGTATTGGTGTTGGGTGACGTGATGCTGGACAAGTATTATTTCGGTGAAGTGAGTCGCATTTCCCCGGAGGCTCCGGTGCCGATAACGCGGGTTCTGGAGGAGCGTGCATCCCTTGGTGGCGCGGCAAATGTTGCCCATAACCTTTCTCTTCTGGGCTGCAGGGTGTTATTGGGCGGCATTGCAGGAGACGACGAGAATGGGAGGTATCTGATACATCTGTTGGATGAGCGGGGTATTGATTGCAGGGGGTTGGTTTTTTCCAGCAGGCTGACTACCACTAAATTAAGGGTGTTCGGTGCCCACCAGCAGGTGGTACGGTTGGACTTTGAAGAAACAGGCCAGTTGGATAATGAAGTGGAACAAAAACTGATTGAGTGGATTGATGCAGCTATGGCTTCGGGGGTACACGCCCTGGTGATTTCTGATTATGCCAAGGGGGTCTGTACAATCGGCCTGTGTCAGTATGTAGTGGGGGAATGCTCTAAAAGGGGAGTTCCTGTACTGGTCGATCCCAAAGGGACTGATTGGGATAAGTATAGAGGGGCGACCTTCATTACTCCCAACTTAAAGGAACTGGGTGAAGCAGTGTCTCAAAGCCTGGCGAACGATGATAAGGCGGTAGAGCGGTGTGCGGTCTTGGCCCGTGGACGGTATGGGTTGAAAAATATCGTTGTAACCAGGTCGGAAAAAGGTTTGAGCTTAGTCAACAGTAAAGAAGTTATGCATATATTAACGCGGGCGCAGGAGGTTTACGATGTTTCCGGCGCCGGCGACACGGTTGCTGCAGTTTTGATTGCTGCAGCGGCTGGCGGGCTCGACCCGGTGGACGCGGCGCACCTGGCCAACCTTGCGGCCGGCGTCGCGGTGAGCAAGATTGGAACTTATGCCGTGTCCAGGGCCGAACTGATGAACGCTGTACAGCAGGCTTGCAGCGTCTCTGGGCTTAGCAGCAAAATTGCCGGGTTTTCCGAAGCCGTAAATCTGGTGGAAGGCTGGCGGAAGAAAGGGCAAAAGATCGTTTTTACCAATGGGTGTTTTGACATTTTACACGCAGGACACGTTATTTATCTGGAAAAAGCCAAAAAATTGGGTGACCGGCTGGTGGTCGGGCTCAATACCGACGATTCGGTCCAGCGCATAAAAGGCTTTGCAAGGCCTGTCAACAGTGAAATGGACAGGGCCAGACTCCTGGCTGCCCTGGAATGTGTCGACTGCATTGTTCTTTTTAATGAAGACACTCCTTCAGAATTGGTTTGCGCCATGAGGCCGGACATTCTAGTAAAGGGAGGCGATTACCAGGTGGAAGAAGTAGTAGGGCGGGAATATGCCGGCAAAGTAGAAATCGTCCCATTTGAAGACGGGTATTCTACCAGCAAGATAATTGAAAATATCATTGTAATGAATATGCGATAGGCTAGTGATAAAGTTTTATTAGCTAAAAACATACTTATTGACAATTAAAATATGCCATGGCTGATTACTGTCAGTACCTTTGGAAAGAATGGCGGGTATTTGTATTGATTTCTCTTGGTCGTGTATTAAAACCCGCGGCCTTTATGGACCGCGACGGTGTACTTAATGTAGATACCGGCTATGTATTTCGCTGGGAGGATTTTGTGTGGGTGGCTGGGGCGAAGGATGCGGTGAAGCTGTTGAACGAAGCGGGCTACCTGGTTTTTGTGGTGACAAACCAGAGCGGCATAGCACGGGGGTACTTCAAGGAAGCTGACATTGTTGCCTTGCATTGCTGGATGAACCAGGAGCTTGGTGCATGCGGCGCCCATGTTGATGCTTTTTATTACTGTCCTCACCACCCGAATGCTACGTCAATACCCTATCGGAAGGTCTGTGGTTGCCGCAAGCCAGCGCCTGGATTGCTTCTGCAAGCGATGGAAGAATGGCCGGTGGACAAGAGTGGATCTTTTCTGGTGGGCGATAAGAGGAGTGATCTTGAGGCTGCGATCGGTGCCGGGTTGCCGGGGTATTTGTTTAAAGGTTCCGATCTGTTTGTTTTTATAAAGAATCTTTTGGTAAAGCGGAGGGGGTATGCTTTTGAGAGAACGTGGTAATAAAATCTTAAAGTTTTTTGATAAGTTTATAGGTATCCCGCTTATTTTTATACTCGGCTTAACGAAAAAAAAGAAAAAATTTAATTTTGAAGTTATAAAAAATAAAAACAAGCTAAAATTTATTTTGTTGAAGACTGCTGGCATAGGAGATACAATTCTTCTTTCTGCCGTTGTATGTGAATTAAAAGATAGCTTTCCCTGTTCCAAAATAACGCTGGTTTGTTCAAGTAATAATTGCCAATGTGCTAGGTATTTGCCCGGTATTGATGAAGTTGTTTTGTTTAACATGTCTAGGCCACTGGAGTCGTTGAGGTCTATAGCAGCGCTGGATGAATTCGATATTCTGTTTGATTTTGCGCCATGGGCTAGGATTAACAGCTTGATTTCGTACTTTGCCAGGGCTGAACTTAAAGTAGGTTTTAGAAGGAAAAATATGTTCAGGCATTATGTATACGATATAAGCGTGAATCATATGGATGATACTCATGAAATAGAAAACTACCGTAAGTTGTTACGTGCTGTTGATATAGACATAAAAAATTTTAAACCTGCATTTTTGATAAAAAATAGTCTTTTACAAAACACTGCCTGGGTATTGGAAGACGGTAGGCGTAGCGTGGTAATGCACCCCTTTCCTGGTGGCTCAAAAAGTTACTTGAAAGAATGGCCTTTGGAGAACTGGGTGGAAATTGGTATGCAATTGATAAAAGAGGGATGCAAGATCTTTATCAGTGGGGGAAAAGAAGATATAGGTAGGGCTGAATATATAGCGAGGGAGATAGAGAAAGGTGGAGGGGAATGTTCCGTTTTAGCGGGGAAGCTTTCCCTAAATGAAGTAGCTGGAATATTAAAAAAGTCTTCATTATTGATAACTGTCAATACAGGTATAATGCACATGGGAGCAGTAGTAGGAATTGATCTGGTAGCCCTGCATGGGCCAACCTCACCTTTGCGCTGGGGGCCGGTGAGCGATAAAGCTGTCGTCATCAAGCCAAAGATTGAATGCTCGCCGTGTATTAGCCTCGGTTTTGAGTATGGGTGTGAAGATGGTGGCTGCATGGAGACAATAACGGTTGAAGAGGTGCTGCTGGCTGCGAAGGGTATATTAAGTAGGAACGGATGAAATGGTAGCCTGATCAATTCGGGCTAATATCTGAACGCTGTCATAAAGGTAAGGCGTTTCAGAAATGATAATCAGGTTTCCCTGGAGTAACGTGGTAAATAGCTTATTTTGATGAAATTCTGGCTGGCTTAATCGGGCCGGGTTGCAAACAAAAGAAAAACGGGGTTGTGTTTTATGCGGCGGTGGCTTTTGGTTCTGGCCTGTCTTGCGGCCATCTTTTATTTTTCCGCGCAGCCTTTCTCCGCGCAGGACTTGCGGGCGGAAATCGGCCGGCACGGCAGGATTGTGCAAAAGGTGCGGGATCTGCCGCCGGTGAGCTTTTCTTACGGCGGGGAAATTGTGGACAACCGCCTGAATCCTGAAGATTTTATCCAGTTCTGGCTGCGCAAGGGGGCGCACTTTGTTGTGTACGGGCTGCTCGGGCTGGCTATTGACGGGGCTCTTGCGGCAGCCGGCTTGAAGGGATGCCGGCGTTGGATTGCTGCGGGGTTGTTTGTGTTTCTGGTCGCGGTTTTGGATGAACAGAACCAGATGAGCGTTCCGGGGCGCACCGGCAGGCCGCTGGACGTGCTGGTGGACCTGGCTGGGTTTTTTATCTTCACCCTGTTTACGAAGCCATATACCAACGGATAGATCTGAGGTACCACCTGCTCCCCTACGACAGGCAGCAGACGGGCGAACATATACCCTTGAATACGCGGGGGAAACACGAGAAATATTCACCGATATGGCTGTAAACGAGATCTACAAATATCGGTATGAGTTTCTATTTTGAGGATTAAGTCAAGCTAAACCACTGTGGTCATAAAAACACTTAGATGAAAAGGAAATATACACTTTGAATACATTCTGCTATAATAATTGTTAAGCTAGCGTTTTTATAACGACTATTCTGGCATGATAAATTGTAAATCGTGTTTTGGAGCGGGGGTGTGTTTTGATGATTGACCGTATTTTAATAGACCCGGCTATTTGTCATGGTCAGGCCTGTGTCAAAGGTACCCGTATCCCCGTACATCAGATTATTAAGATGATGGCCAATGGGGATACCATTGAAGAACTATTAGGTGAATATCCGTCACTTGAAAGAGAAGATATTCTTGCTTGTCTTTATTACGCTGCCTTGCTTGCCGAAGAAAGCTTTACACCCATTGAGGCTATGAACAGAATATGAATATTTATGTGGATGAAAATATTCCCTTAGTGACTGTTCAATCTTTACGAAGGATGGGACATAACGTTTTTGATAACCGGGGAACCTCAAAAGAAGGCATGTCTGATGAGAAACTGTGGAGAATCGTCCAGCGTCGAAAGTGTTTATTTATCACCACAGACAGAGGATTTGCAAGTTACAGGTATGAACATCATTACGGTATTTTAATAGTGTGTCTTCGACAGCCTAACAAGCAAAAAATCCATGAGCGCGTGATGATATCTATTAATCAATTTATGGTCGATGAGTGGCCGGGGCAATTGGTTGTGATGAGGGATAATGTAAAAAGCGTGTGGTCAGGAGAGCGGTAACATATTGACATTTTTCGTTAAGATTTGTTAATATGAATTCAAGAGAAAGTGTCCAGCCCGTCATTAACGAACGGGCGTTATTGCTTTATTAGCCCGTGTTTTTATTTTCACAAGATTTTTGAGGAGTATTGTTAATGCAGAAAATATTAGTCGGAATTGTCATGGGCAGTGACTCCGACCTGCCTGTTATGAAGGATGCCGCCGCTGTCCTGGACGAACTGGGCGTCGCCAGTGAGGTGGTGATAGCTTCCGCCCACCGGGTGCCGGACAAAACGGCTGATTACGCCCGGACGGCCGCGGAGCGGGGGCTGGCGGTGATTATCGCCGGCGCGGGCGGGGCCGCTCACCTGCCGGGTGTCATGGCCGCGCACACCCCTTTGCCGGTGATTGGGGTGCCGGTTAAATCCGGCGCGTTGAACGGGGTTGACGCTCTTTACGCTATCGTCCAGATGCCCTCCGGGGTGCCGGTGGCGACTGTGGGCATCAACGGCGCGAAAAACGCCGGGATCCTGGCGGCGCAGATTATTGGCGCCGCCAATCCTGAAGTTCGCCGGCGCGTGGTTGCTTTCAAAGAAAAACTTGCCCGCCAGGTTAAGGAGAAAGACGCGCTTTTAGCGGAACTGGGAGTAGAGGGATATCTTAATAAGTTAGGGTAGGATATTAATCAGGTATTCAGAATTCAGGAGTCAGAATTCAGAATATTTCAAGGCGATAAAACGTTCTTTTATTCTGACTACTAGCTCCTAACAATTATAAGTACTATTTAGGCATTCAGAATTCAGGATCGAGTTCTTTTATTCTGACTACTGACTCCTGACTACTGACTCCTAATCCATTGGAGGCGTTAAGAATGATTGAACGTTACACGCTGCCGGAGATGGCGCGGATCTGGTCGGAAGAAAACAAGTTCCGCAAGTGGCTCGACGTGGAGATATATGCTTGCGAGGCTATGGCTGAACTGGGGCAGGTCCCCGCGGAAGCGCTGGCGGAAATCAAGGAAAAGGCTGACTTCAACGTGCGACGCATCGCGGAGATTGAAGCGGTGGTCGACCACGATGTGATAGCTTTTACCACTAATGTGGGCGAATATGTCGGCGAGGCTTCCAAGTACATCCACCTGGGGCTGACTTCCTCGGACGTGCTGGATACGTCCATGGCCGTTTTAATGAAAGAGGCCGGCCTGCATATCGTGGGCAGGCTGAAGCAACTGCGGGAGGCGCTGCTGGAAAAGGCCAGGGAGCACCGGAACACGATCATGATCGGGCGCACGCACGGCATCCATGCCGAGCCGATTACCTTCGGCCTGAAGATGCTGCTCTGGGTGGCCGAGACTGACCGCAACATCCAGCGGATGGAGCGGGCGGTGGAAACTATCAGCGTGGGCAAGATCTCCGGCGCGGTCGGGACGTACGCCAACATCAGCCCGCGGGTGGAGGCGCATGTCTGCGCCCGGCTGGGCCTGCGGCCGGCCATGGTGTCCACCCAGGTGCTGCAGCGGGACCGCCACGCGGAGTACCTGACCACCATCGCGGTGATCGGCAGCTCCCTGGACAAGTTCGCCACCGAACTGCGCAGTCTCCAGCGCACCGACATCCTGGAAGTGGAGGAGTTTTTCAAAAAGGGCCAAAAGGGCTCCTCGGCCATGCCGCACAAGCGCAACCCGATCACCGGGGAGCGCATCTCCGGGCTGGCCCGCCTCCTGCGCGGCAACGCGCTGGTGGCCATGGAAAACGTGCCGCTCTGGAACGAGCGGGATATCTCCCACTCTTCGGTGGAGCGGGTGATCATCCCCGACAGCACCATCACGCTGGACTACATGCTGGTGAAACTCACCGGCATCATCACCAATCTGCTGGTCTACCCGGAAAACATGCTGCGCAATGTCGAGCGCACGCACGGGCTGATTTTTTCCCAGCGTGTGCTGCTGGCCCTGGTGGAGGAAAAGGGCCTCAGCCGGGAGCGCGCCTACGAGCTGGTGCAGCGCAACGCCATGCAGTCCTGGCGCACCGGGGCGAGTTTCCGGGATTTGCTGCTGAAAGACGGCGAGGTAACCGCCCTGCTCAGTGAGAAGGAAATAGACGAACTGTTTGATTATAACTACCACTTGAAGCATGTGGATGATGTTTATCAACGGTTTGGTTTGTGAGAATAAAAATTGGGGTGAATGGTTCCGATGAGTGAAAAGACAGTGATTGATTTATCCAGACTGCGCAAGCCGGACTACAACGGTTCAGTGCAGGAGCTGTATTTTTTAGAAGAGCATCCTGAGTGGATGGTTTGCAAAACCATGCCGGGCGGGTCGGTATTTGATGTCGGAACTATTTTTTCCATTCCGAACAGCGACATCTGCCGGACGGCGTTAAGGCACAAAATATATTCCCTGCTGGAAACGCCTGAGGAATGGGAAAATATATATGGTCACATCTGCCGGAAGTACGCGCGGGACAAGGAATTCTTGGCATTTTTAAGTGAAGGCCCGCTGGAGGATTTCCGGCTGAGGGGGGCGGACACTCACCACCTGGGCATGATTGACCGGGATACCGGTGAAGTGTACAGGAAATCGTTTCCCCCGCATCCGAGCCAGTATGTTTTAGTCAAAAAGTATAAAATTATCAAGCCGTCCCGCGTTTCCTACAATGACAATCATTTGTGGGACTACAGCGAGTACTACGGCGCGGATAAATTTGTCGTCCCTCTGGAAAACATTGTGCGTATCGGGTTGACCTCGGGTTCTTCCATTTATAGAAATTACCTGAACATGAATGACGCGGAAAGAAAAAATTATCTTAAAGAGCTTGGACTGCGGGAGGAGCTGGTTCCCTGGACGCTATTCGCCAAACCGGTGGTGGATTTCACCACCAAGTATGAGCCTGAGGATAGGAGTCTGAAATTGCAGGAAGCCCTGCATGTCAGCGGGAGCAGTGGAAAAAAGCTGTTAGATATAATTAAAATGTGTATTTTGGGAGCGATTCTGGTTTCGGAATTCTTTAGGAAAATCGGCTTGTTTTTATGGGACCTGAAGTGGGAAATCGCCAGGGACGGAGATAAGCTGGTTTTTGTCGACACCATTGACACCGACTCGATCAGGGTGACCACCAAAGCGAATTATAATAATAAAGATTACTTTGTCAACTTCAATAAACAGTCGATGAGGGATTATTATAAAATCATGCATTCCCAGTGGTTCGAGGCTACGAAGTCGGCGAAAGCGGCGGCGCTGAAGTCCGGCAAGTCTTTCCTCGAGCATTTGCGGGCCGGGCAGGCGGAAGGCTATTATCCGGGTACGCCGCAAGTCGACCGGAGATTTATCGATATTCAGGAAGATAAATTTAATACTTTGATCGCGTATATTTATGGACAGGCTACCTTGGACAGCACTATTGAAAAATATAATGAAATCGGTCTGAAAGAAATCGGCTACTATGACGCGAACGGTGTTTTGGAAGAGTATGACAAGCTGAACGGAATGGGAGAAGAGACAGTAGTCAGGAGTCAGTAGTCAGTAGTCAGGAGTAAAGAATAGGGAGAAAGAAGCAAGGAGTCAGGAGATAGAGAAACAGGAGTCAGAATTCAGGAGATAAAATTCAGGGGACAGTAGAAAGGAAAAAGAGGTCGGAAGCCAGGAGTTGGAATGAGTGAATGTGTTTAGCATCTTTTAATATTCTGAATACTGACTCCTGACTCCTGAGTACTTGAATAATTAATTTTAATGACTGTGGGGAGTGGAGAGGAAAATGGTGGAGGGATACATGAACGGCCCGGGTGAAGCCCCGGAAGGGGATAAACCCAGGGAGGAGTGCGGCATCTTCGGTATCTACGGCCCTGGTCTTGACGTGGCCAGGCTCACTTACTACGGCCTGTACGCCCTGCAGCACCGGGGGCAGGAAAGCGCCGGCATTGCCGTGGCCGACGGAAGGAAGATTTATCTTCAAAAAGACATGGGTCTGGTTTCCGAGGTGTTCAACCATGAAAAACTGAACGGTTTCCATGGACATTTGGCCATTGGCCATGTGCGTTATTCCACGACCGGCACCAACAACCCGCTTAACGCCCAGCCGTTTGTCTATCATTCCTCGAGAGGCATGCTCGGGCTGGCCCACAACGGCAACCTGACCAATACTGCCGAACTCCGTTCCCTGTTGTATTCCGCCGGGTCGGTATTTCAATCCACCACCGACAGCGAAATTATTGTCAGCCTTATAGCCAAGTACAGCCAGGACAGCCTTGTTGACGCCATTAGAAAGAGTATGGCCGACATTAAGGGCGCGTATTCTTTGTTGATCCTTACCGGGAAAAAACTGATTGGAGTCCGCGATCCGCACGGCATCCGGCCCTTGTGCCTGGGCCGGCGCGGCAACGCGTATATTCTGGCGTCCGAGTCCTGTGCCCTGGACACTGTCGGGGCGGAGCTGATCCGGGACGTGAAGCCCGGTGAAATCATTGTCATTGATGAGAACGGCTTGACTAGCCACATGATTTTTCAAAACGGCAGAAGGGCGCACTGTATTTTTGAATACATCTATTTTGCCCGGGCCGACAGCTGCATGGACGGCTTTAACATCAACAAGGTGCGCCGGGAAATGGGACGCCAGCTTGCCAGGGAGTACCCGGTCGAGGCCGACATGGTGATTCCCGTACCCGATTCAGGTATTGCCGCCGCCAGGGGTTTCGCAGCCGAATCGGGTATTCCTTTTGAAGAAGGCCTGATGAAAAACCGGTACATCGGGCGCACCTTCATTCAGCCCAGCCAGAGCATCCGGGACCTGGGGGTGAGGCTCAAGCTGAATCCCATCCGGGACGTGCTGGACGGCAAGCGGGTGGTCATGGTGGACGATTCAATCGTCCGGGGCACTACCAGCGGCAAAATTGTCAACATGCTGCGGGAGTGCGGCGTGAAAGGAGTCCACTTCTGCATCAGTTCCCCGCCGGTGATTAGACCTTGTTTTTACGGTATTGACATCTCGAGAGAGGATGAATTGATTGCCTGCCGGAAACCCCTGCGAGGGATCAGGGAGTTTATCGGCGCGGACGGTCTTCATTATCTGAGCTTGGAAGGACTGCTGAATGTTTTCGGGGAGGAAAGGGATAATTTTTGCACCGGCTGTTTCAGCGGCAATTACCCTGTGGAAATCCCGAAGGCTTGCGAGCAGGACAAGTTTATCCTTGAGTGAACCATCAATCATCTCAATAAATTTCTGGACTTAAATTAGGGGGTTTTTTAATGGCTGAGCAGAAGACAGGCCTGACCTACGCGGACGCGGGGGTGGATATCAAAGCTGGCGACGAGGCGGTGCGCCTGATGCGCGGCGCCGTGCGAAGCACTTTCCGGCCGGAGGTGCTGGCGGACATCGGCAGCTTCGGCGGCCTGTTTGCCTTGAATACCGCCAAGTACCGCGAGCCGGTGCTTGTCTCCGGGACGGACGGAGTCGGCACGAAGCTCAGGGTGGCCATGCTGACCGGCCGGCACAATACCATCGGCGTCGACGCGGTGGCCATGTGTGTAAACGACATTTTGGCCCAGGGCGCCGAGCCGCTTTTCTTTCTGGACTACCTGGCTGTCGGCCGGCTGGTGCCGGAGAAGGTGGCGGATATCGTGGCCGGGGTGGCGGAGGGCTGTCGCCAGGCCGGCTGCTCCCTGATTGGCGGCGAGACGGCGGAAATGCCCGGTTTTTACGGCCCGGAAGAATATGACGTAGCGGGGTTCGCGGTAGGCGTGGTTGAACGCGGCAAGATTATTGACGGCCGCGGCATCGTTCCCGGCGACAAACTAATCGGCATCCCTTCGTCGGGTCTGCACAGCAACGGGTACTCGCTGGCGCGGAAAGTGCTGCTCGACATTGCCGGTTACGGCGCGGATACCCGGCTGGAATCGCTGGGCCGCACTGTCGGTGAAGAAATGCTGGAGCCCACCAGGATTTATGTGCGCGCGGTATTGCCATTGCTGGAACGTTTCGGGATCAAGGGGCTGGCGCATATCACCGGGGGCGGGCTTACTGAGAATACCCCCCGGATTTTGCCGGACGGCACGGCGGTGCGGATTAGGATGGGTACTTGGCCGGTGCCTCCGGTGTTTGAGCTGATTGAGACAACTGGCAGGGTGGAGCAGGCTGAAATGCTGCGCACCTTCAATATGGGCATCGGTATGGTGGCTGTAGTTTCCGAAGGAGATGCCGGTGCAGTGATGGACGACCTGGCGGCCCGGGGCGAGCAAAGTTATTTGATTGGCGAAGTAGTAGAGGGGCAAGGGGTTAGGTATATTGGGTAGGAGTCAGTAGTCAGTAGTCAGGAGTCAGAAGGTAGGGAACAGAAGATAGAAGACAGGAGTCAGGGGCTGGAATGAGAGAAGCGGCGAAAACATTTGAAGACTTACTGGTGTGGCAAAAGGCGCATTTGTTCGTGCTTGCGGTTTTATTCTGACTCCTGACTTCTGACTCCTGACTCCTGAAGAAAGGGGTGCGAGATTTGGGCAAGTTGCGCCTGGGTGTGCTGGCCTCCGGGCGGGGGTCCAATCTTCAGGCTATCATGGATGCTGCCGCCGCCGGTAAAATAGGCGCGGAGGTGGCGGTCGTAATAAGTGATCACAGCGACGCATACGCTCTGGAGCGGGCGCGGCAACGCGGCATTCCGGCCGAGTTCGTCAATCCGAAAAGTTTCGGCTCAAAGGAAAAGTACGAAGAAGTAATCGTTGAACTACTGAAGCGGCACGGGGTAGAATTGGTATGTCTGGCCGGCTACATGCTGGTGGTCGGCGCTGTCATGCTGAACGCTTTTCCGGATAAAATCCTGAACATTCATCCGGCTTTGTTGCCTGCTTTCCAGGGATTGCACGGGCAGGAACAAGCATGGCGGTACGGGGTGAAATTCAGCGGCTGCACTGTTCATTTTGTAGACGAGGGGGTCGATACCGGCCCGATTATCATTCAGGCGGTTGTGCCGGTGCTGGATGACGACACGGCTGACACGCTGGCCGCCCGCATCCTTGAGCAGGAACATTTAATATACCCGGAGGCTATTAAACGGTTTGCCGAAGGCCGGCTGAAGATTGTGGGCAGAAAAGTATTTACAAAGAAATTAAGTAGTACTTAGGAGTCAGTAGTCAGAATAAAAAACATTCTTTTGTCTTAAAAATATTCTGAATTCTGACTCCTGAATTCTGAGTACCTAAATTAATTAATCACAGGAGGAGCTAATATGCCTGTTAAACGAGCATTGGTTAGCGTTTCAAATAAAGCCGGAGTGGTTGAGTTCGCCCGGGGGCTGGCCGGCCTGGGGATAGAAATCGTGTCGACCGGGGGCACGTTGAAAACACTCCGGGAGGCGGGCGTCCCGGTTACATATATTTCAGATGTTACTGGTTTTCCGGAAATTTTAGACGGGCGGGTGAAGACACTGCACCCTAACGTGCATGGCGGCATCCTGGCCTTGCGTAACGAGGATCACCTCGGCCAGCTGAAAAAGCACGATATTACACCAATCGATCTGGTGGCGGTGAATCTTTACCCTTTCCGCGAAACTGTCGCCAAGCCCGGTGTAACCCTGGAAGAAGCGATTGAAAACATAGATATCGGCGGTCCGACCATGGTCCGCTCGGCGGCTAAAAACTACCAACATGTGCTGATCGTGGTCAACCCGGAACGTTATGATGAAGTCCTCGGCGCCTTGCGCCAGGGCGAGCCGGACGCCGGGTTGAGAATGGCTCTGGCCCTGGAGGCGTTTTCCCACACGGCTGCCTATGACGCCGCTATTACCGCCTACCTGGAAGGGCTGAGGGCAAAGGAGTGAAATGATATGAAAGTGCTGGTAGTCGGCGGCGGCGGGCGCGAGCACGCCCTGGTCTGGAAGCTCAGCCAAAGCCCCCGCGTCGCGGAAATATACTGTGCTCCGGGCAATGCCGGCATTGCCCGCCTGGCCGCTTGCGTGAATATTAGCGCCGAGGATATTCCATCCCTGCTGGCTTTCGCCCGGGAAAAGGCCGTCGACCTGACTCTGGTAGGCCCTGAGGCGCCCCTGACCGCCGGGATCGTGGACGAGTTCCAGAATGCCGGCTTGAAAGTATTCGGACCGTCCCAGGCCGCGGCGGAAATTGAGGGAAGCAAGGTTTTCGCCAAGGACATTATGGCAAAATACAACATACCGACCGCCCGCTACGCTGTTTTTACCGACCCCGCTGAAGCCTCCGCTTATATCCAAAAAACCGGTGTGCCGTGCGTGCTCAAAGCGGACGGGCTGGCTGCCGGCAAGGGTGTTATTATCGCGAATGACATGCAAACGGCTTTAGCCGCGGTGCGCTCAATCATGGTGGAACGGGATTTCGGAGAGGCGGGCGCGCGGCTGGTGGTGGAAGAGTGCCTGACCGGCGAGGAGGTCAGCATTCTTGCTTTTACGGACGGCGACACGGTTGTTCCGATGGTATCGTCGCAGGATCACAAGCGGGCCTTTGACAATGACGAAGGGCCGAACACCGGCGGCATGGGAGCCTACGCCCCGGCGCCGGTCTATACGCCGGAAGTGGCCCGGCGGGCCATGGAAGAGATTCTTGTTCCGATGATCCGCGCTCTTAAAGCTGAGGGACGGACCTACCGGGGGGTTATCTACGCCGGATTGATGGTTAGCGGCGGGGAGCCGAAAGTGCTTGAATTCAACGTCCGCTTCGGCGACCCGGAGGCGCAGCCGGTGCTTAGCCTGCTGGAAACCGACCTGGTGGAGATCATGGAAGCCGTGCTGGAAAACCGCCTGGATCAGATCGAGATCAAGTGGAAACCCCAGGCCTCAATCTGCGTGGTGCTGGCCTCGGGCGGCTATCCCGGTTCCTACGGAAAAGGGAACGTTATTCACGGTTTGGATGAAGTCCCCGGTGACATTATGGTGTTTCACGCCGGGACGGCGGAAAAAGACGGGAAAATCGTCACCTCCGGGGGCAGGGTGCTGGGCGTGACCGCCACAGGTCCGGATATTCCCGCGGCGATAAACAAAGCTTATGAGGCCGTGGGGAAGATCTGGTTTGACGGAATCCACTACAGGCGTGACATAGGGCGAAAAGCGCTGGACCGGGTACGGTGAGTTGTAAAAACTTACAGCAGATATAAATTATACAAGGGCCAACTTTTTAATAAAGTGGGCCCTTGCCCGTAGCTATTTTATATACTTTTTTACAGCATCCCAAAAGTTTTCTCTAGTTCCTGCCATTATAACTACTAGGACTTCACCCTTCCCGTTTTCCGCAAGATAGTATGCAAGTTCGTAATTTACTCCGTTGTGAAAAATATCATAGCCCCAGATACCAGCTAAATCTCCGGATTTTCTGTCTCCAACATAAGGATCCAGCCGAATCTTTATTATTGCATCACGATACTTTCTTTTTAAATATTTGTCCTTAAGTTTCTTAAGGTATCTTTCAGCCGGATTCAAGAATACAATTGGAAGCATACTAGTCCTCCAAGTCAGCGAAGATCTCTTTCATTTTTACATCCCCAGAACCTTTAAGATTGTTAGCTGCGGATTGCGCTTCTTCTATCATTTTCTCAATGGCAGGTCTTACTTGTGTACGAATTATTTTAAATTGTTCAAGCAGTTGAGGTCCTTCGTAGCCTTTGTTAATAAGTTCCTCTAAAATTTCCTCAGCAAATTCTGTTTCTCTACGAACTGGACGAATGATGATTGCTGAATTAGTCATGATGCATTCAACTTCTTCGCGAATATTAAGCTTTTCAAAAAATTTTTGTGGTATAGTAATCTGTCTTTTTTTAGAAACACTAATTCTTTTAATTTCCATAGGAGCATACCCCGTATATAAAGCGTCTACTGACATATTATATGATCTCCTCTCAGCAAATATACTTTGTATCCTTGTTTCTTGGTTTCCTTGTTAATAGTATATCATGGATACGATAAAATCGCATGTCAAATTTGCAATCCTCTTTGGTAATCGGGTAGAATCGGAGTAATAGCAAAAACATTTTGTGGATTTGCCACGGAGTGAGTTATAATTTATTGGAATCATACGATGGGAGATAAGCGATGACCAAGTACTATCAACCTCAGACATATCAAATAATCACTTTCGGCTGTCAGATGAATGAGTACGACTCGGAGGTGCTGGCAGGTGTGCTGGACGGCATGGGTTTCACCCAGGCAAACGGGGTTGACTGCGCCGACATCGTGCTTTTAAATACTTGCTGTGTCCGTGAAACCGCCGAAAATAAAGTTTTTTCGTTGCTGGGTCGCCTGCGGCGCCTGAAAAAAGAAAAGCCCGGCATGATTATCGGCGTGAGCGGCTGCATGTCCCAGCAGGAAGGCATGGCTGCGAGAATCAGGCAGGGGTTTCCGCATGTCGACCTGATTCTTGGAACGGGCGGCGCCTGCCAACTCCCGGATCTGATCGGGAGGGTGATTGAGCGCAGGAGCCCTGTTCTGGCAGTCCGGCCAGGCATTGACGGAATTGTGGAAAACCTCCCGGTGAGAAGAAAAGAAGGCATTCGCGCCTGGGTCGCGATAATGTACGGGTGTAATAATTTTTGCACGTATTGTATCGTTCCTTATGTTCGTGGGAGGGAGCGAAGCCGCCGTCCGGGGGATATACTGGAAGAAATTGATAGACTGGGGCGGGAAGGTTTCAAAGAAGTGGTTTTACTCGGTCAGAATGTTAATTCCTACGGCAAAGACCTGGATGATACCATAGACTTTGCCGGTTTGCTGAAAAAATTAGATAAATATGAAGGGAATAACGGCGTTAGCCGGATACGTTATATGACCTCCCACCCCCGCGACTTTTCCGACCGGTTGATTGAGACAATTGTCGCTTCGGATAAGGTGTGCGAGCATTTTCACCTGCCGGTGCAAGCGGGAAGCAACCGCGTATTGAAAAAGATGAACCGGGGTTATAGCCGGGAACATTACCTGGAGCTTGTGGGAAAAATAAAGTCGAGTATACCTACTGCCTCAATAACCACCGATATCATGGTCGGGTTCCCAGGAGAAGATGAAAAAGATTTCGAGGATACTCTTGACTTAGCGCGGCAGGCCAGATTTGACAGCGCGTATACTTTTATCTACAACACCCGGCCGGGGACACCGGCGGCATCCCTGGAGGGGCAGGTGCCGGAAGAGGTTAAAAAGGCGCGCATCCAGGAGTTGATCAAACTGCAAAACAAGATCAGCCTGGAAAGAAACCGGGAAGAAGAGGGGCGGGAACAGGAAGTGCTGGTTGAGGGAGAAAGCAAAACCAGGCCGGGCATGCTGGCCGGGAAGAACAGGGGCAATAAAACGGTCATTTTCCCGGGTGGCAAGGAACTCATCGGTCGCACCGTCCGGGTGTTAATTACCGAGTCGCATCTAGCCCACCTGGCCGGCCGGCAATTACCTCATTAGACATACACTGCCTTAAAATCAGGAGGTTCATGTCATGGAAATGTCTGTTCCGGTAATCGGCTTGGCCGGCTACTCCGGCTCCGGCAAGACAACCTTGCTGGAAAAGCTGATTGCTGAATTGAAACGTCGCGGCTACCGGGTAGGAGTCATTAAACACACACATCACCCGGTGGAATTTGATCAACCGGGAAAGGATACCTGGCGGCACTCCCGGGCGGGCGCGGACGTGGTAGCCCTGGCCGCGCCGGGCGGTATGTCACTGGTTAGAAAATTTGAGGGTGAAGCCGGGCCGGAAACAATAATTGCCATGATCGGCGGGGTAGATGTGATCATAATCGAGGGGTACAAGAATGGCAAATGGCCCAAGATAGCAGTTATTCGGCAGGGAGTGGACGAGCGGCCGGCAATCTCCGCGGAGGAATTTATCGCCGTGGTAAGCGACGTGCCCCAAAATGCCGGAGTCCCGTATTTTGGATTAAATGACGTGGTGGGAATAGCTGATTTGATTGAACGGGATTTTTTGAAGAATTCAAGTCAGGTCTGAGACGATCGGATAAAGTTATTCGTAATGAGTATGTTTGTTAGTATTAATGTGGAGATGGAGATGTTGTAAATCTTAATGTTATAATTAATGGTATAGGTAGAATAAAATGGTGGTGTCTTATATGCTAGACGTAAAAACAATATCTGTCCTGCAAAAAATATTAAATAAATATCCGGATGTTATAGCTGTCTATTTGTTCGGTTCTTATATTGAGAGAAGAGAACAAGCCCGGGATGTTGATTTGGCAATTCTATTAGCTCATTCAAAAATTAGTCAGGTTAATTTGTATCTTGAACTATACCCTCGTCTGGCAGAGGTATTTGCTCCGCTGGACGTGGATCTGTTATTTTTAAATTCCGCTTCCCTGCCCTTACGTTTTGAAGTTATATCCACCGGTAGGGTTATTTACTGCATAAACGACGATCTGCGCACCGACTTCGAATATATCGTTTCTGGAGAGTATATGGACTTCAAATACCACTTGGAAGCCGCCCGCCGGGAGTTGTTCGAGAGTATAAAAGAAGGTGCGTTTCTTGTTTAATCAGTCAATAATAACCGAAAGGTTGGCAATTATCAGTAAGGCTGTGAAAAGGTTAAAATTGCTTGCTCAGATGCCGCCGGAGCAATTCAAACAGAATGAGGATGCCGTGGATATTGCTGAAAACAGGTTGCGCCGGGCACTGGAAGCTTTATTTGATTTAGGCCGGCATCTAGTGGTGAAATCGGGTGCCGGTATGCCATCCGACTACCGTTCGGTAATTGATATAATGAAAGAAGAACATATCTTGCCGGAAGAATTTGCCCGGCAAATTTCAGGTATGGCTGGTTACCGGAATCGCTTGATTCATGATTATAATAAAGTAACGCCGGACGAATTGCATCAAATATTGCGAGAGCGTCTGGTTGATCTTACTTTGTTCTGTAAATATGTTGTCGATTATTTGCCTGACACAAACAAACCGAAGCGATAACAGTGGTGTTCCACCCGGAGTCATTGATTAATTTAAAAAAAAGAGTATGCCGGCATGTATATGTTATAATTAACGGCGGGGGGGGATTACGGTGAGTTTTACGCCGATGATCAAGCAATATCTTGAGATCAAGGAACAATACCCCGATGCTGTTCTTTTTTTTCGTCTGGGTGATTTTTATGAGATGTTTTTTGAGGATGCGCACCTTGCTTCACGCGAGTTGGAGATAACCCTGACCGGCCGGGACGGGGGCGCCGGCGAGCGCGTTCCCATGTGTGGCGTGCCGTATCATGCCGCGGAAGGTTATATCGCCAGGCTGATCGATAAAGGACACCGGGTGGCCGTCTGCGAGCAGGTTGAAGACCCGTCTGCCGCCAAGGGCATCGTGCGGCGGGAGGTCATCCGGGTGATTACGCCCGGCACGGTTATGGAGAGCCAACTCCTGGAGGATAAAAATAATAACTACCTGGTTAGCGTGGCTCCGGTGCCGGAAGGGTTCGGCCTCGCTGTTGCGGACATTACCACGGGCACTTTTATGATTACTTCATTTTCCGGCGTAAAGGCCCGGCTGGCGTTAACCGAAGAACTCGCCCGGCTCAGGCCGGCGGAAGTGATTATCCCCCGCTCCTCAAAAGATTTTTTTACGGAAGACATGCGTTTGATCGGTATGCCTGTAGTGAGCGGCTTCCGGGAAGACGCCTTTTCCCCGGAGCAGGCCGGACAAGCGCTGGAAACGCAATTTGGCCCGTCTTTTCGCGATGAATGCCGGCCATCCGACCTGGATTATCTGGCGCCGGCGGCCGGCGCCCTGCTGATTTACTTGAGAGAAACGCAAAAAAGGGAACTATCCCACCTGAACAAATTCCAATTTTACCAGCCGGGCCGGTTCATGGTTCTGGACGCGGCCACCAGGCGCAATCTGGAGCTGACCAGGGCAATTGCGGACGGGGCCCGGCGAAACACCCTGCTGCACGTTCTGGACCATACTGTCACCGCCATGGGCGGCCGGTTGATAAAAAACTGGATCGAGCGGCCTCTTTTGGACCGGGATGAAATAGAGGCGCGGCTGGAGGCCGTCGCGGAACTGGCCGGAGAAGTTTTTCTGCGCCATGACTTGCGGGAGGGATTAAAAAATATTTACGACCTGGAAAGACTGTCCGCCCGGATATCATTCGGCACGGCGAACGCCAGGGATCTGGTGGCCTTGAAAAAATCACTGGCGCAACTGCCGGAGATAAAGTCCCTGTTGGAACAGGCGGATGCTTCGCTGCTGCGGGCAACCGGGGGCGCCGTCGACTTGCTGGACGACGTCAGGGAGCTTCTGGAATCGGCTATCGAAGACGACCCGCCACTGTCGCTGCGGGACGGCGGGCTTATCAAAACCGGCTTTGACCCGGAGGTGGACCGGCTGCGTTTTGCCGGCCGGGACGGCAAGTTGATGATGGCCGGTTTGGAAGAGCGGGAGCGGGCGCGCACCGGCATAAAGTCGCTGAAAGTAGGATATAACAGGGTATTCGGCTATTACCTCGAGGTCACCAAATCAAACCTGCCGCTGGTTCCGGATGATTACCAGCGCAAGCAGACGCTGGCCAACGCCGAAAGGTTCATCACCCCGGAATTGAAAGAATACGAAGATATGATCCTGGGCGCCGAGGAGCGGCTGGTGCATCTGGAATACCATCTTTTCAACGAGATACGGGAAAAAATATCCGGCATGAGCGGCCGCGTCCAGACTACCGCCGGGGCGGTCGCCCGGGCTGACGCCCTGCTGTCGCTGGGTGAGGCCGCGGTCAGGGGAAACTATACCCGGCCGGTGCTCAACAGTGAGGGTAAAATTACGATCAGGGACGGGCGTCATCCCGTACTGGAGAACATTCTGGGTCCCGGCCAGTTTGTCCCGAACGACACTGTAATGGACAACCATGACAGCCGCCTGTATCTCATTACCGGCCCGAACATGGCCGGGAAAAGCACTTATATGCGTCAGGTGGCCTTAATTGTATTGATGGCCCAGATGGGCAGTTTTGTCCCGGCTTCATTTGCCGGAACTTGCCTGGTTGACCGGATTTTTACCAGGGTGGGGGCCGCGGACGACCTTTCCGGCGGGCAGAGCACTTTTATGGTGGAAATGAACGAGTGCCGCGCCATTGTGACGAGCGCGACAGACAGAAGCCTGATCATAATGGACGAGGTGGGGCGCGGCACCAGCACTTACGACGGCATCAGCATCGCCCGGGCGCTGGTCGAATTTATTCACCGGCGGGTGGGGGCGAAAACTTTGTTTTCAACGCACTACCACGAGCTTACCGATCTTGATAATTTGCCGGGCGTTGTCAATTATAACGTGGCTGTGGATGAAAGAGGGGAAGATGTCGTTTTCTTGCGCAAGGTCGTGCCGGGAAAAGCCGACCGCAGTTACGGGATTCACGTGGCCAGGCTGGCCGGTTTGCCCGGTGAGATTATCCGCCGCGCGGCTGAAATACTGGCAGGTTTGGAGTCGGTAAAAGAGTCGGCCCGGCAGGTGGCTGCCGCCGTGGAGCCCGCGGAAAGTGTTGTGCCGGCGGAACATCCTGTTATACAGGAATTGCGGAGTCTGGACGCATTGCGGATGACCCCGCTTGAAGCCATTAATAAACTTTATCAATTGCAGAGCATCCTTAAATCAGGAGTCAGTAGTCAGGAGTCAGTAGTCAGGAGTCAGGAGTCAGAATCAGGAATCAGAATCAAGGATTCAGGAATCAGGAACAGGAGTAAAAATGAGAGAATGGTTTATCCGGAATAACTAAAGCTTGCAAGGAGGGAGAATGATGTTTGTTGGTGTTGATGTGGGGGGAACTTATACCGACGCGGTGCTCCTTGATCGTGAAGCTGTTCGCGCCACCGCCAAAATACCGACCAGAGCGGATTTGCTAGAGTCCATCCTGGAAGCGCTAGATATTGTGCTGAAAGATGTGGACAACAAGGACCTGAAAAGAATTGTCATCAGCACGACAGTAATCACTAACCTCATCGCCGGGCGCAAGTATGACAAAGTTGCCCTGTTATTAATCCCCGGTCCTGGCATGAGCCGCAAGTATTATGATTTTAAGACAAAGACAATCATCCTGTCCGGCGCAATTGATTACCGCGGCCGGGAAATCGTGCCTTTGAACGAAAAGGAAATTGTGGCGGCGCTGGCGGAACTGGCCGCGGAGGGCTATAAAAAGGTGGGTGTGGTCGGAAAATTTTCACCCCGGAACAGTTCCCACGAGAAGCGGGTGGCGGCGATTATACAAGAAAAACATCCGGACTGGCAGGTGGAAATGGGATTCCACGCCGGCCCCCAGCTAAACTTCCCCAGGCGCGTGGTAACAACTTACCTGACCTGCGCCACCAGGGAGCCGTACCGTAATTTCGCCAACTCGGTTCGCCAGGCGCTGGAAAAGAGGCAGATAACCGCCGAGGTGTTTATATTGAAAGCGGACGGCGGGACGATGCCGCTGGATAAGTCCGTGGAACAGCCGGTGGAAACCATCTTTTCGGGGCCTGCGGCAAGCACCCTGGGAGTGCAGGCGCTGACTCCCCCGGATCAAACTGAAGTGGTCGTCGATATCGGCGGCACCACTACGGATATCGCTTTAATTTTGAACGGACAGCCGTTGCTGTCGGCGAAAGGCGCCCGGGTAAACGAACAACTGACCCAGGTGCATACTCTCGCCGTTAAATCGGTGCCGGTCGGCGGTGACAGTCTGCTGGAGTTGGCCGGTGACAAGATTGTTTTTCGCCCGGAAAGACTTGGGCCGGCTTACTGTATGGACGGGCCGGCGCCGACTCCGACCGACGCTCTCAGGGTGCTAGGTCTGACCACGCTGGGTGATCAGACCAAGGCTGAGGAGGCCATGGGGAAGCTTGGAGCGGCTCTTGGCATGTCCGCCACCGAGACTGCCGGGCAGGTGGTCAATATTATTGTGGACAGCATTACGGCGGAAGTGGAAAAAATGTTCCTGGAATGGGAGCGGGAGCCTGCTTACCGTATTTGGGAACTGCTGCAAAAAAGAAAGGTTCGCCCTTCTGTTGTGGTCGGCGTGGGCGGCGGAGCGGACGGTTTAATTCCCCAAATCGCCGCCAAACTGGGATGCGATCCGGTCATACCCCCTTACGCCCCGGTCGCGAACGCCGTGGGGGCGGCGGTGGCCAAGCCCACCCTGCAGGTGAGTCTGCGCGCCGACACCGAGCAAGGGTATTATCATATCAGGGAAGAAGGTTATCAGGGGAAGATCGACAGGCGGTCATTTAACGAGCAAAAGGCGCTGGGGCTGGCCAGGGAAAAACTGCTCGAAAAAGCCGCCGGTTACGGCCTGGCAGTAACGCCGGACGAGATCGAAGTAACTTACCAGGAAGTGTTTAATATGGTCAGAGGTTGGGATACCTCCGGCCGTTTGTACGATTTTACTGTCCAGACTCCCAGGGGTATAACCTGCCGGATTGAGAAAGGGGGTAAATGAGTATGTCTAATGCCAGTGAGAAACCAACCGGTTTAATCTTTTTCCCGGCTTTTGACTGGGCTATTTCTCCCACTCACCCGGAAAGGGAGGAACGCCTGCTTTACACCCGCGACCAAATTTTTGAAGAAGGGATTATGGACCTCCCGCAGGTATCGGAATATGCTCCCGTCCTGGCGACGACTCACGATATTGCCATGACGCATTTCTGTGTGCCGCGCGTGGAGGACCAGACCACCGAGGCGCACCTAATCGCGGCCGGCGCGGCCATATTGCTGGCTGACGAGATTGTGTCCGGTCAGATTAAAAACGGCTTTGCCCTGGTCAGGCCGCCCGGCCACCACTCCATGCGGGTGGTGCACGGCAACCGCGGTTTTTGCAACATCAACAATGAAGCGATTATGATAAATTATCTGCGGCGCCGCAAGGGGATTAAGCGTGTGGCTATTGTCGACACCGATGTCCACCATGGCGACGGCACCCAGGACATCTTCTGGCACGATCCGGACGTCCTGTTTATCTCCTTCCACCAGGACGGGCGCACCCTTTATCCGGGCACGGGGTTTACCGACGAACTGGGCGGCCCCAGAGCCTATGCCCGCACCATCAATATCCCGCTGCCGCCCGGAACGACGGACGAAAGCCTGTTGTATGTCGTCGACAATCTGATCCTGCCGGTTCTCAACGACTTTAAGCCGGATTTCATTGTAAACTCAGCCGGCCAGGACAACCATTACACCGACCCGCTCGGCAGCATGCGCATCACCGCTCAGGGATACGCCAGGCTGACCGAGAAACTGCGGCCGGACCTGGCCGTGCTGGAAGGCGGCTATGCTATTGAAACTGCCCTGCCCTACGTGAATATGGGAATCATTCTGGCGCTGGCGGGGCTTGACTACTCCGCCGTGCTTGAGCCCGACTACCAGAGATTTAAGGAAAGCTCTGATTTGACCGGAGAAGTCCGGCGAATAGTTGAAAAGCTGTTGCAGCGCTGGGCAAAGAGAGACCAGGTGTCAATAAGTCAGAGTGATATTTCCGGCAATTATTTTCAGCATATGAAAAGAATATATTACGACACTGACAATATTCAGGAAAACCAGCTCGAAAAACTAAGGCTTTGCGACAACTGCCCCGGCTATCTGTCAATAGAAACTAAAGCGACCCACGGCTATGGGCATACCGGAGGAAAGGCCCTGTGTCTGTCGGTTCCCATTGACGCATGTCCTTCGTGCCGGACCGAGGCCGCGGATTTATATGAAAAGGCAAAAAAAGCAAGGCAATACCCGTACGTATATTTGCAAGACAAGTCAGCCGATGTCTTCCTGGGTTACAATACCGCCAAAGGCGAAGAGTGGCGTTCGGAAGGATAATAATAGGTTTGTATTGTGGAAAGGCAAGTGGGAGTGATTCTTGCTTGCCTTATTTATCATCTCACTTCAATAAATTAGTTAACTTAATAAGTGTTTTTGAAATTTAGTTGGATAAATTCAGATGCCTTAAGTATTTTTATACCCATATATTCACGCAAATTCAAAAGATGCTTATCACCAGAAATAATATAGCTGGACTCTCCCGCAACAGCACATTCAATAATCTTGTTATCGTCCGGGTCGGCTGAAATTACCTCAAAATTTTGCGAAGGTCTAATCAAAACCATATTGGGTAGCAGTTTAGCGATAAAACCATCAATTTCTTTGTCCGTAAAGCCAAACTTGGGGTATTTAACAACCCTATAAAATTCACTTAAAATTTGTGCCGAAAGGCAAAGCTCAAGTTCAGAATCCAAAACCATTTCAATAATAGCCGCTTCCGTACCGTTCCATCCCAGCGCGGAAACGAGAACATTCGTATCAACGGTAATTCTCATTTCTTGCTTTCTCCCTGAGCACTCCGAGCCCATTTAATGGCTGCTTCGATATCATCGGGAGTTATCCCTTCCCTCTGAAATCTTTCCCTGATAGGTTTTGCAAAATCTTCAAAATCATTCGGTGGCAGCACTTTCTTTATTTCCACGCGGGGGCCTTTTTTTTCGAAAAGGATGTAATCACCTTCCTTAACGTTTAGCACTTTTCTCAATTCGATGGGGACAGTAACCTGTCCCTTCGTGGTTATTCTGGCAATGAAAAATTCATCCATATTGACACGTCCTCAGTAATAATTTCTTACTTTATTATTTTATCAGCGTTATTACTAACAATCAATCTTCCTTTCCAGGGTTTTTCTTTTGAATCGCTTCAGCTCGTGTTATAATGACAGCAGGTTCATAAAACTGCCTGTTTTTGCTATGTTTTTAGAGTTGGCGGGGTGCGGTATTGGCAGCCATAATTATCCTGGATGAATTTACAGCCGGCCAGATTGCTGCCGGTGAAGTGGTTGAAAGGCCGGTTTCGGCAGTAAAAGAGCTGGTGGAAAACGCCCTGGACGCGGGCGCCTCCAGGATTACCATAGACCTGGCGGAGGGCGGCCTGGGCAGAATCACTGTTTCCGACAACGGCTGCGGAATGACGGCGGAAGACGTTCAGCTGGCTTTCCTGCGTCATGCCACCAGCAAGATCAAAAGCGCTGCTGACTTGCGCCGGGTGAACACGCTTGGTTTCCGGGGGGAGGCGCTGCCCAGCATAGCTGCGGTAGCCAAGGTGGCCATGACTACCCGCGTACCCGGCTCAATAACAGGGACGCGCGCTGAATTGCAGGCAGGTTCACTTGCCGCTGTAAGTCCGGCCGGGTGTGCGCCGGGTACTACTGTTGAAGTAAATGATTTGTTTTATAACACGCCGGCCAGACGCAAAACGATGAAAAACCCTTCCGCTGAAGGCGCGTTGTGTGGGGAACTGGTGTCGAAAATGGCTCTGGCCAGGCCTGGTGTCCGTTTCGAATTGTTGACCCATGGCAAGCGTGTTTTTTATACACCAGGCACCGGCAGACTGATTGATGCTGTGACAGCTGTTTATGGCCCGGGGCAAGGCAAGGAAATGATTGCGGTGAGTGCCGCGGATGGGGAGCTTAGCCTTGACGCTTATGCCGGAAAGCCTTCACTGAGCCGTAGTAACCGCAGCCACCTGACTATCATTGTCAACGGCCGTTATGTGCGCTGTCCGGCTGTTGTCACGGCAATTGAAGATGCTTACCGTGGCTTGCTGCCTCAAGGGCGCAGGCCTGTAGCTGTTTTATCTTTAACCGTGGCGCCGGAGCAGTTGGATGTCAATGTGCACCCGGCAAAGCTGGAAGTGCGCCTGCTGGAAGAAAAAAGAGTCGCCTCCATGGTTGCCGGCGCGCTCAGGAATGTGTTGCGCGGGGATCCGGTTATACCTGCCGCGATTGCTGAACGAGGTAACCGGTATCATTATAAGGAACCGGGCAAAAGTATTTTCATGCAGGTTCCGGCGATATTTTCACCGGAGCCGGAGCAAGATCAATCAGCCGTCAATCCGGAACCGGTTGATACAGTTGCGACCGGAAGTCCGGTTGCAAGCATTTTGCCTGATAAAACCGTTATTCCAGCGGAAAGATATAAGTTTCTCGAAGATACTGTTGAAGATAAAAAATTTCCCATTCTTCACCCGCTTGCCCAGTTGCTTCCGACGTATATTCTGGCAGGGGGAGAAGATGGTCTTTATATCATTGACCAGCATGCCGCCCATGAGAGGGTTCTATATGAGGAATGCCTGGCCGGTCAGGGCAATTATCCCAGTCAATGTCTTCTTGTCCCGGAAACGCTGGAGCTTGAACACAGCGAGGCTTCGATCGTCATCGATCTGCTGCCCCGGTTTGCCGAAACGGGTTTTGTAATTGAACATTTCGGCGGCGACACGTTCTTGCTCAGGGGAGCGCCGTCCTATTTGCCGGCAGGCCGGGAGAAAGAGCTATTCCTGGACATGGTTGATTTCTTCAATGGAAAAGGTTCTGTTCCTGACCAGGCTGATTTTTTTAAACGGCTTGCTTCCTCGATTGCTTGCAAGGGAGCGATCAAAGCCGGGGAAAAAATGCCGTTTGGCGCAATGGAAGCGTTGCTGAAAAGGTTGGCCCGCGCGGAAAATCCATTTACCTGTCCCCACGGCAGGCCTACTATTATTCACCTCTCCAACCGTGATCTGGAAACACGCTTTAAGAGGTAGTATAATGAAATCACTCGGATTTGCTGTCACGACGTCTCATAGAGTGAAACCGGTTTTGGTGGAATACGCCAAACAGATAGCCGGGGAACTGGAAACCCGTTATGTGGAAAGGAACGACCGGTCGATAGAGGCTTTGTCAGCGGAGCTCGGTGTGGAAGGGATGGTGGTTGTTAAATCGAAGAAAGTATCATTTGTGTCCCGCGCAGGGGAATTTTTTTTCCACCCGGGTATCGCCGGGCCGCGTATAAACGAACTAAAAAATGGGAAAACTGACCAGATGATTGACGCCATGTCCATCAAGCCGGGTAACAGTGTTTTGGATTGTACATTGGGTCTGGGGACAGACGCCATTGTAGCGAGCTATACTGTCGGCAATAGCGGCCGGGTTGTCGGGTTGGAGAATTCACCGGTCATAGCTTATCTTGTTAAATCCGGTCTTGCATCTTACCCGGTAGCTGACGGGGACACTTTCACCGCCATGCGAAGAGTGGAGGTTGTTCAGGCGGATCACCGTGATTACCTGCGGACGCTGCCGGCAGGCAGTTTCGACGTTATATATTTCGACCCTATGTTCCGCCTGCCCGGACGGCGGTCACCGGCCATAAACAACTTACGCGCCCTGGCTGATCCCGAACCGCTTGACCGGGAAACAATCAACCTCGCCGTAAAAATAGCGAACAAACGGGTGGTGGTCAAAGAAAGGCGGGGCAGCGCGGAATTCGGGCGCTTGGGTTTTGAAAAAATACAGGGGGGGAGGTATGCCCCAGTAGTATACGGGGTAATAAACTGTCAGGGTCTATAATATGTGTGAGAATAAAAATTATCTGCCGCCCCTGTTGGTCATTGCCGGGCCGACGGCGACCGGAAAGAGCGAAGTGGCGGTACATGTGGCCGGGGCAATCGGCGGAGAAATTGTTTCAGCGGACTCAATGCTGGTTTACCGGCAGATGGATATCGGTACCGCGAAACCAACGAAAGAAGTAATGCGCGGTGTACCACATCACCTGATTAATATCGTAGATCCCGATCAGGATTATAGTGTGGCGATATATCAAGAACGAGCCAGGGAGGTAATTGCGGATATCCAGGCCAGGGGCAGGTTACCTGTTCTCACCGGCGGCACCGGGCTTTATATCAGATCTGTCATCGATCATTACGACTTTACCGGAGCATGCCGCGATGAATCATTGCGGGCAAAGCTGTTAAGCGAAGCCCAAAACAATGGTTGCGAATCGCTTCACCTTCGCCTGGCCGAAGTCGACAGGCAATCCGCGGCTAAACTGCATCCCAGGGATGTGAGGCGGGTAATCCGCGCGTTGGAAGTATATTATCTCACAGGAAAGCCCCTTTCCAGCTACTGGAAAATGGAAAAATGTGCTGAGCCGTTATATAATTTAGTTTTTATTGGTTTAACAATGGCCAGGGGGGAACTTTACCGGCGGATTGAGCAAAGAGTGGAAGCAATGATTGGAGCGGGACTGGTGGATGAAGTGCGCGGACTTCTTAACGCGGGATACAGCCCCGGGCTTACTTCAATGCAGGGATTAGGATATAAAGAGATAGTTGCTCATCTGGCAGGGGAATTGTCTTTACCGGAAGCTGTTGAATTGTTGAAAAGGAATACCAGGCGTTTCGCCAAAAGACAACTGACCTGGTTCCGCCGCGACGGGCGGATCAAGTGGCTGGCAGTGGATCCTCCCATGGGACTGCAGTCGGCTGTTCAAGAAATTATCAGAAATATTGAAGGAGTATTTTAAGATTTATAGAAATAGAAACATATAAGAAAAATATTCCAACGGAGGGATCTCCTATGACTAAACCACAAATTAACCTACAAGACGCTTTTTTAAACCAATGTAGGAAGGAGAATATCCCCGTTACCATTTTCCTCGTCAATGGTTTTCAGCTGAAAGGCATGGTAAGGGGCTTTGATAACTTTACAGTAATCCTGGAAAGTGACGGAAAACAGAAAATGGTTTATAAACACGCCATCTCTACGGTTGAACCCCTTAAACCTGTAAATACCACTTTTACAGATACAAAGAGCGCTTATTAAAATCACGTTGGGTAAACAAAACGGCTCCTCTTAAGAGGGGCCTGTTTTTTTGGTCGTAATAGTCCGGTTCGGGCGTATAATGTTAATGATAAAGCCCGAGAGGTGGCTGAATTACGGTGAAGGTAAAAAAATGGGACATCCGGGAGCTTGGAGGGGGCATGGGTAACGGCAGCCGGAACAGGAAAAAAAACGTCCTGAGTCTGCAGGCTGCCGTCAAGGCCGCACATACCGGAGAGGAACAGTGTCTTCAACAGAACGCCGGCGATATTATGCGGGAACTGTATAATCTGGTTGGTCTGCATGAAGTGAAAAAATTAATAGAAGAAATTTACGCGTTTGTGGAGATCCAGAGGCGGAGACAGAAAGAAAAGCTGGCTGCCGAGCCGCTTGTGTTGCACATGATTTTCAAGGGCAACCCCGGCACCGGCAAAACTACTGTGGCCAGGATACTGGGCAAGCTGTTCAGAGAGGTTGGCGTGTTGCCGAAAGGTCATCTTGTTGAAGTCGAAAGGGCTGATCTGGTAGGTGAGTTCATTGGTCATACCGCTCAGAAAACGAGAGAGCAGATCAAAAAGGCGCTGGGAGGCATCTTGTTTGTTGACGAGGCATACGCGTTGGCCAGGGGCGGGGAAAAGGACTTCGGCAAAGAGGCCATAGATACCATGGTTAAGAGCATGGAGGACTACCGTGACAGCCTGATTCTTATCCTGGCGGGCTATCACGATGAAATGGACTGGTTTGTGGAAACTAACCCCGGTTTGCGTTCGCGCTTTCCTATTAATATATCTTTTCCCGACTACAGCAACAGGGAACTGCTCGCCATCGCCGATTTGATGCTGCAGCGAAGGCAGTATGTTCTGTCCAGCGGCGCCAGGGATGAGTTGCGTTTTTTTATTGAAAAGGAGCATAAGCTGCACGAGCACAGCGGCAACGCCCGCATGGTAAGAAACCTTGTCGAAAAGGCGATCCGCCGCCAGGCCGTTCGCCTGATGAAAAAAAACTGCGAATTGAGCCGCGTGGATTTGATGTCGATTGTCAGAGAGGACCTGGGAGGGAGTTAAAATGGCTTATTACAACCAAGATCTAGTAAGTTTGTCTGCCGAGGTGGATAACGAAGTTCAACCGGTTTACCGCTTGATTGAAGACATGGCCTTGAAAAACCATGCCAAGGTGCTGGAGTCATTCCGGCGGGTGAGAGTCAGCGAATTTCATTTGAAAGGATCAACCGGCTACGGCTATGGGGATCAGGGGAGGGCCGCGCTTGAAGAAGTTTACGCGGCCGTTTTCCGGGCGGAGGCGGCATTGGTCAGGAGCCAGTTTGTTTCAGGCACTCATGCTATTGCCGCGTGTCTTTACGGCGTTTTGCGGCCGGGAGATGAACTTCTTGCAGTGCAGGGCGAACCGTATGACACACTTGGTGAAATGATCGGCGTCAGGGGCGAGTCAAACGGTTCGTTGCGGGAGTTTGGAGTGATCTATAAACAGGTTGACCCGTCGCCGGGCGGCGGGATAGATTACCCGGCAGTCGAAGAGGCGTTGGGAGACAAGACAAAAATGGTTATGCTCCAGCGTTCCAGAGGCTACCACTGGGGACCTTCTTTGGGAATCAATGAAATGAAAAAGTTAATTAGTTTCATCAAGCAGAAAAAACCGGACGTGGTCGTTTTTGTCGACAACTGCTATGGTGAATTTGTTGAAAATGAAGAACCGGTGGAAGCAGGCGCCGATCTGGCGGCCGGATCGTTGATTAAAAATCCCGGAGGTGGTGTTGCACCTACCGGAGGGTATATAGTGGGAAGGAAAAAGTATGTTGATGCGGCTGCCAACCGTTGGAGCGCTCCGGGCATCGGAGCGGAAGTCGGGCCTTCTCAGGACTGCCAGCGCTTGCTTTTTCAGGGTTTGTTTCTTGCGCCGCATATTGTCGCGGAAGCGCTTAAGGGCATGGTATTTGCCGCAAGATTTTTTGAAAAACTGGGATTCGCGGTCATGCCGGAATACCACGAGGAGCGCAATGATATTGTACAGGCTATCGGCCTTGGAGCGCCGGAGCGGATGGTGGCTTTTTGCCGGGGTCTCCAGGGGGCTTCTCCGGTAGATTCCCATGTCCGTCCGGAACCGAACGCAATGCCTGGTTACGGGGACCCGGTGATTATGGCCGCGGGAACATTTATCCAGGGCGCTTCGCTGGAATTGAGCGCGGATGGCCCGATCCGCCCGCCTTATGCTGTTTACCTACAGGGAGGGCTTTCCAAAGAATACGTCAAATTGGCCGTGCTTAGCGCCGCCAGGGAAGTGCTGAAGTTGGGTTGAGGTCTGCCAGATATAAATTTAAGGAAATTTTTATTTTAGAATTTTAAGAAAGTTTAAATAATAAGAAGGTTTTTTTTAATTACTAGCGAAACTTTATAAGGAAAAGAGCATTATTTTCGTTTACGTTGTCAATTGGCGGTGGTGTATTGGTGAATTTTAAGCAATTGGAGTCATTTTTGTGGGTGGCCGAACTGCAGAGCTTCACTAAAGCGGCCCGCCAGCTGTATATGAGTCAGCCGGCTGTCAGCTTTCAGATCAAAGCGCTTGAAGAGGACCTTGAGGTAATGCTGTTCAAGCGCGGTGACAAGAAGATGGTTTTAACAGACGCGGGGCAACTTTTGTACCGGGAAGCGAAGCAAATGTTCCGGCATTACCAAAAGATCAAGGCTGGATTGGACGATTTGAAAGGGCTGAAAACCGGGCACCTGATTGTAGGCGCCGGTACCATACCGGGAGAATACTTGCTGCCGCTGCTTATTGGGGAGTTTAAAAAAAAGTACCCCGGCATTCAAATTACTCTCAAAGTATCGGGAAGCGGGCAGGTTGAACGTTGGGTCCGGGAGCGGGAAATAGATCTCGGCATTACCGGCGCGCTGATGGAAGGTCAAGAAATTGAATGCAGCCCATGGTTGCAGGACGAGCTATTGTTAATTGTCCCTCCGTTACACCCGTGGGTTAACTCCGGTACTGTAAAAGTTTCAGATTTGAAGAGCGAAACGATGATTTTCCGTGAACAAGGGTCGGGAACCCGCCGGACTATTGAACAAAAGCTGGCTGAGCAAGGTATAACCGTGGATCAGATACCCCAGGGGATTGAATTGGGCAGCTCAAGGGCCGTAATAACGGCAGTCGAAGCCGGTCTGGGAGTGAGTATCGTATCAAAGTACGCTGTCAGGGAATCGCTGGAACTGGAGCGGGTGAGGGAAGTTCATATAGATGACTTTGACTTGAGCCGTACTCTCTATCAAGTCCGTCACAGCCAAAGCATGGCCGGGTTCGCTATTGACGCTTTTACCGATTTTATAAATAATGATGAGGTTTATAAGGTTTTTGACTTTAAAAAAACACCGTAACTGTCACGGTGTTTTTTACCGATTTTTATTCCTTGTATTATTCCTTGTATATCAATGTATTTTTCGCAGCAAACCTGCGACTTTACCGAGTACTTGAACATTTCTCGCATATATGGGTTCGAGCAATCTGTTTTCAGGCTGGAGTCTGATCCGGTCATCCTCTTTAAAAAAACGTTTAACAGTCGCTTCTTCTTCCAATAGGGCGACAACTATTTCACCGTTGTCGGCAACATGTTGCTGTCTTACTATAACCATGTCTCCATCCAGGATACCTGCTTCGACCATGCTGTCACCTTTTACCGTGAGCATAAAAAATTCGCCGGTTCCAGTAAAAAAGGAGGGGAGCGGAAAGGTGTCTTCCCTGTTCTCTGTGGCCAGCAGCGGCACACCGGCGGCCACCCGTCCCAGCAGAGGGACGCTGATTAATTCTATGTTGTTTTCTTTGCTGTCACTTAGCACTTCCATCGCCCTTGGTTTGGTCGCGTCACGCCTGAGGTAACCTTTTCCTTCCAATCTCTTTAAGTAACCGTGTACTGTAGAGCTTGAGCTTAAACCTACGGCCTGTCCAATCTCCCTGACCGAGGGCGGGTATCCTTTCTCCCGGATATTTTTTTTAATGACGGCCAGGACAAGTTCTTCTTTTGAGGTGAGTTGATCACTCATTTTTTCACCAGCCTTTAATATAATGCTAGTAATATTATACCATAAATAATGAAAATAAAAAACATAAGTTCGGTACTGGTTTGGTTGAAACTGTTGGAATTTATTTGAATCAACACGCGGTATTTTTTTTGAGGGTTTCAGGTGACGTGTACCTTGCGCGTTCTCTGAAACCCTTTCTATTTTTGATTTGTAAACATTTTTGCCCTGTGATAAAATCTTAACGATTAATAGTCATGCAGGTGCAATTTTGTTTTAGAGGGAAAAATATACTCTGCTCTGGGAGGTTTTAATATCAAAATTATTCATGCTGCTGAAATAGTTGAGGCGGTTGCCGGGCTGTGCCAGGAAGCCAATTTTAACCTGGGGCATGATATGCTGGAAGGACTGCAAAGAGCTTACGAACAGGAAGTCTCTATTAATGGAAAAGAGATTATAAAACAATTGCTTGCAAATGCTGAAATTGCCCGCGAAGAGAAAATTCCGATATGTCAGGATACGGGTTTTACAGTTGTTTTTGTTGAGTTGGGTCAGGATGTGCGCGTTGTGGGTGGTGATTTTTACGGCGCGATCAATGAAGGTGTGCGAAAAGGGTATACTGAAGGCTATTTAAGGAAATCTATTGTAAGCCATCCGCTGGAGCGCGAGAATACTGGCGACAACACACCGGCTGTGATTCATACCAAGATTGTTCCCGGTGAAAACATTCGGTTGATTGTCGCTCCAAAAGGCGGAGGAAGTGAAAATATGAGCGCTGTTAAAATGTTGAAACCGTCTGAAGGAGTACAAGGCTTAAAAAAGTTTGTTGTAGAGGTGGTTAAGGCCGCCGGTCCAAATCCCTGTCCGCCGGTGGTTGTTGGCGTGGGCGCCGGCGGCACCTTTGAAAAGGCCGCCCAATTGTCAAAAGAGGCGTTGTTGAGAGATTTAGGGAAAGAAAGTCAATATCCGGATATCGCGAAATTAGAAAAAGAGTTATTGGATGAAATTAATCGCCTCGGTATAGGGCCGCAAGGATTAGGCGGAAGAATAACCGCCCTGGCAGTCCATATCGAGATTTACCCCACCCATATCGCCAGCCTGCCGGTGGCTGTGAATATTAACTGCCATGCGGCGCGGCACAAGGAAGCGGTATTGTAAAAATATCAGTAGTCAGTAGTCAGTAGTCAGGAACCAGGGACCAGGAACCAGGAACCAGGAACAGAATAAAGGAATAGTTTATCGTCTCAGGAAATTCTGAATTCTCCCCAAAAATAAAACTAACCATTTTCACCCATCTAATGATGAAGCGAAGCTTCATGGGTGTCTGACCACTGAATTCTGAATGCCTGGAATATCTTTACAGGAGCCAAAAGTTGGGAGTTAGAATAAGAGAATGGTTTATTATTTAGAGATTTTGAATACTGACTACTGACTACTGACTACTTGAGTTATGCGACAGGTGGTGATCTAAATGGACCGGATCAGCCTCACTACTCCGTTATCCGGTGAGGTGGTGGAAAATCTCCGGAGCGGCCAGCGAGTTTCGTTGAGTGGAACTATTTATACAGGCCGTGACGCAGCGCATAAAAGGTTGATTGAATGTATCGATCGTGGAGAAGAGTTGCCCTTTGATCTGAAAGGGCAGGTTATCTATTATGTGGGACCGTCACCGGCCAGGCCGGGCATGGTTATTGGGTCGGCCGGGCCGACCACGAGCGGGCGAATGGATTTATACGCTCCTAAATTATACGCGTTGGGTCTTAAAGCAACGATAGGCAAAGGCCGCAGATCGCCTGAGGTGATAACTGCGATGCGGCAGTACAAAGGCGTCTACCTGGCGGCGGTGGGAGGAGCAGCAGCGCTGATAGCCAAATCAATCAAAGAGGCCAGGGTGATCGCCTACCCTGAGCTTGGGCCTGAAGCTGTGTACAAGTTGCTTGTAGAAGATTTCCCGGCGATTGTTGTAAATGATACAGTAGGTGGCGATCTGTACGATGAAAGTATCAAGCTTTATTCAGACTTTAAAGAGGATGACCACATTTAATCAATGATTAAACTGGAAAATAAATTAGTATTTTCATAATATTCAGTACGAAATAACTACACCATCTAACATATTATTTATACATATGTATACACGATTATTATAAAAGATAATACCATGATAGATAGTTGGTTCGGAAGTATACAGTATAATATCAAATCTTGAAGGAAATGAAACTTCCATTGAAGAACTGTACTTAATATGATACTTTATATAAAAGATTGCGGATGATTTTTTATAAAATTTATCGAGGTTTAATAATGTTTTCCGGTAAACGGATCAGATATCCTGAAGGTGTAAAAAGTAACAATTTTGGGTTAGACTATTTAGCGAATTGCTTGACATAGAATAAAAATATTGGTTTGGACAATGCGTATGCCTATGAAGTGGAGGTATTTTGTTATATGCATGATAAATTAGAGCATCTTAATAATCTTAGACGGTTGGTAGAAGCCGGGGGTGGCCGGAAACGTATTGATAAACAGCACGAAGCCGGAAAAAAGACGGCGCGGGAACGGATCGAGGCCTTGCTTGATCCTGGTAGCTTCAAGGAAGTTGACGTGTTCGCGGCATCTGACGATGATTTTACCAATATGGAGAACCCGGGGGAAGGTGTGGTAGCCGGTCACGGTATTATTGACGGCCGGAAAGTCTACGTCTATGCGCAGGATTTTACCGTCACCGGGGGATCGCTTGGGCGGGTGCACGCGGCTAAGATATGTAAGGTCCTTGATCTGGCCATGAAGGTCGGCGCCCCGGTGATTGGGCTGAACGACTCGGGTGGCGCCCGGATTCAGGAAGGTGTTGACGCCTTAAACGGTTACGGCGAGATTTTTTTTCGCAACACCATGGCGTCCGGTGTCATTCCTCAAATATCGGTAATACTTGGCCCCTGCGCCGGAGGCGCGGTTTATTCCCCCGCTTTAACTGATTTTATCTTCATGGTTTCCGGGGTCAGTCAGATGTTTATCACCGGCCCGCAGGTCATCAAGGCGGTGACCGGTGAAAAGGTAGATATGGAAACGCTGGGCGGCGCCGCAACACACAGTAAAGTCAGCGGTGTGGCGCATTTTATCAACAGCAGTGAAGATGATTGTATGCTGACCATCCGTGCGCTGTTAAGTTATCTACCATCCAATAATCTGGACGAAGCCCCAGTGTATGCTCCTGTGGAACCGGTAACGGATAAGGAGACAATGCTGGAAATAATTCCGGACGACCCGAATAAGAGCTACGACATTCGCGATATTATCTGCGGAGTAGTGGACAATAGCCAGTTCTTGGAGGTTCATCCGTATTTCGCGCAAAACGGCGTCGTCGGATTCGCCCGACTTGAAGGCCGTCCTGTAGGCGTGGTGGCCAACCAGCCCGCAGCGCTCGCCGGCAGCCTGGATATTAATGTATCGGATAAGATTGCCCGTTTTGTCCGTTTTTGTGACGCTTTTAACTTGCCGGTGGTTACCTTCATGGATGTGCCCGGGTTTTTACCGGGGGTCGATCAGGAGTACGGCGGGGTAATCCGGCACGGGGCGAAAATAATTTATGCGTATGCCGAGGCTACCGTGCCTAAAATTACCATTATTGTCCGGAAAGCTTATGGCGGCGCTTATATAGCCATGTGCTGCAGCGCTTTGCGCGCTGACGCGGTATACGCCTGGCCGAGCGCTGAAATAGCGGTTATGGGTCCTGAAGGCGCTGTTAACATAATTAATAATAAAGAAATAGCACAAGCGGAAAACCCGGTGGAAACGCGGCGGAAGCTGGTTGCCGATTACCGGACCCGGTTTGCCAACCCGTATATCGCCTGCGCCAGGGGCTATGTCACGGATGTCATCGACCCGCGTGACACACGTGCCACTATAATTGACGCATTGAATAACTTTTCCACCAAGCGGGAGTCAAGGCCGAGAAAGAAGCACGGTAATATACCTTGTTAGCATTGCGTGAAGGGAGGGGATGGCTGATGCCGGAGATGCGCGACGGCCGTATAAAACCGGAAGTGCTGGCGGCTATTACGGCGGCGCTTACAGTTTACGGTTATTCAGCGGATAAAGGTTACCGGATCGCCAACGTGCGAAAAATGAGCGATACCTGGAAAAAGACCGGGATTATTGAAAATATGTTGGTTCGGGAAATGAGTTTAACTTTAAATGGAACTGTTTTAGGAGGAAATCTGTGAAAAAATTTCGAGTTACAGTAAATGGTGAAGTCTATGAAGTAGAAATTGAAGAAGTCGGCGGGTCCGCCGACTCGCCCACTCAGCTTGGGGCTCCCGTGCCGCCGCGTACTCCGGAGGCGGCGCCGCTAGTCTCGGCGTCTGCGCCAATAATTGTACCGGGCGCCCGGAACGCATCATCCCTGTCGCTGGGTGACGCTGGTACCGTTACTTCTCCGATGCCCGGTATGATTAACGATGTTAAGGTGAAAACAGGTGACCAGGTTAAACCCGGTGATGTACTGATTGTCTTGGAAGCTATGAAAATGGAAAATTTAATCAAAGCCGACATTGCGGGCACCGTCAAGGAAGTAAGGGTTGTTAAAGGCCAGGCTGTTAATGGCGGAGACCCGCTGGCAGTAATTGCTTAAGGGCAAGGTGTTATTGATACGATAACCAGAGGAGGATAACAATGACAAAGATAAAGATTACCGACACAACGTTGCGAGACGGCCACCAGTCCCTGCTGGCCACCCGGATGAGAACAGAACACATGCTGCCCATTCTGGATAAACACGACGCTGTCGGCTTCCATTCCCTTGAGATGTGGGGCGGCGCTACTTTCGACACCTGCATGCGCTTTTGCGGCGACGACCCCTGGGAAAGACTCAAAGAAATCAGACAGCGGGTCAAAACCCCGCTGCAGATGCTCCTGAGAGGCCAGAACGTCGTAGGCTACCGCAATTACGCCGACGATGTGCTGACAGAATTCATCAAAAAAGCAGTATCAAATGGAATGGACATATTCCGTATCTTCGACGCTTTAAACGACACCAGGAACATGGAGAAAGCCATAGAAGTGGTCATCGACGAGGGCGCGCACGCCCAGGCCACCGTGGTTTACACCATCAGCCCGGTGCACAACACCGAATATTACGTAAAATTAGCTAAAACTCTCGAAAGCATGGGCGCCCACTCCATTTGCATCAAAGACATGGCCGGCATCCTCGCTCCTTATCCCGCGTACGAAATCATCAAAGCCATGAAAGACGCCGGGATTAAAATACCCATTCAGCTGCATTGCCACTACACCAGCGGCATGGGCGCGATGGCCTACTTAAAAGCCATAGAAGCCGGAGTGGATGTCATCGACTGCGCCATATCGACCATGGCGCTCCAGACATCCCAGCCCGCCATTGAAACAATGTGCGCTTCACTGGCGGGAACCGGACACGATCCCGGCTTTGACTTCAAGATACTGACCGAAATCGCCGAGTACTGGAAAAAAGTCCGCGAACAGTACGCCGAATTCGACGTGGCCTCGAAAAGCGTGGACACCAACGTAATGGTTTACCAGATACCCGGCGGCATGATGTCCAACTTCATCTCCCAGCTCAGCCAGCAGAACGCCCTGCACCGCCTGCCCGAGGTGCTGGAAGAACTGCCGCGCGCCCGTCAAGACTTCGGCTACCCGCCGCTGGTCACCCCGACCAGCCAGATTGTCGGCACGCAGGCGGTAATGAACGTGCTGCTAGGCCGCTACAAAGTGAACACAAGCGAAACGATTCAATACATGCGTGGATATTACGGCCGGTCCCCGGCGCCGGTCAACGAAGAAGTCCGCAAGAAAATTATCGGGGACGAACAGCCGATCACCTGCCGGCCGGCCGACATGCTGGAGCCTGAGCTCCCGGCGGCAAAGGAATTATGCGCGGCTTTCATGGAGAAGGAAGAGGATATCATATCCTGCGCGCTTTACCCGCAGGTTGCTCCTAAATTCCTTGAGGAGAGAATGGCCGGCAAGCTGAAAGTTGACTTTGAGCTTGCCAAAAAAGGTGAAGGCACCTATCCGGTGTAAGACACAGAAAAATATAAGTTTGGTTTGATGAAATACGGTAGCCAGGCTTAAAAAATTTACCGTCTTTGAAGCAAGGTAACACTATCCCTGTGACTGGAAGCATAAGTTTGCCGCAACGGCAAACTTATGCTTCCATTTCCACAGAACCCTGCGGGTGAAAACGTTCATGTACTTGATGAATAATTGCCTTTTGCTCAAATCTTCGACATGTGATAATATAATGTAGTGTGTGTGTGCATTGTTATGATGTTGATAAAAGCGCAAGGAGGTTGGTTCTTAGATGTCGGAAAAACCGATAAAAGGGGAGAGGAGAGTCTTTCTGACCGGCAATGAAGTTGTCGCTTGGGCCGCGGTTGCGGCTGAGGCCGACATCATGTTCGGGTATCCAATAACCCCGCAGAATGAAATCATGCACTACTGGACTCGAATGGCGCCAAAATTTAACAAGCGATTTCTCCAAACAGAGGACGAAATTTCCGCCGGTTTTACAACAAATGGCGGAGTGCTGGCAGGCCTTAAGGCATTTACGGCTACTGCCGGTCCCGGCAACACGTTAATGCAGGAGCCTATATCGATGGCCGAAATGATGCGCCTGCCGGTTGTTACCATTGTCCAGCAAAGGGGCGGCCCATCCTCGGCTACCGTTATTTACAGCCAGCAGGAGGTTACCCTGACCACTCATGGCGGCAACGGGGAAGGAATGCGGGTTGTTTATTCCACTGCCAGCCATCAGGAACTTTATGACTATACCATCAAGGCTTTCAACACAGCCTGGAAATACCGTTTCCCCACCTTTGTGCTTGGTGACGGCTATCAGGCAAAAATGCGCGAGCCGCTTACCATTTATAACCCGGAAGACCGTGGAATTGAGGTAGTGCCTTCCTGCAAGTTCGTCGGGGGAGCCGGCAGGCCGGGTGTTGACAGGCCGCCGGTACAGATGCGGAATATTTACAATATGGAAGAAGAACTTCTGGAAGTTCTTGAAGAACAGTTTGCCGAATATGAAAAAATAACCCCTGCTGTAGCCGAATGCGAATACTTCGGTTGCGAAGACGCTGAAATCGTGGTTACAGCTCACGGAGTGGTATCCCGGGCGGCCAAGAGCGCGGTTAAAGACCTCAGGGAGCGCGGACTGAAGATAGGTTATTTCCGCCCGATCACGCTGAGGCCGCTGGCAGTGAAAGAAATTCGGGATATCTTTAGCAATGCCAAGAAGGTGTTAGTTGCCGAATCAGCTAACGGACAGCTTGACCAGTTGTTGAAGTACGCGGCTTACGGCCTTACCACTGAAATGGTTTCGCTGTTCAAGCCGGGAGTGGGGATTAATTCCGAAGATATATACGAAAAAGTTAAGACGATGCTGGAGAATTAAGGGGAAGGCAAAGTACTAAAAACGTATAAGAACATAAGGGAGGAAAAGATTTTGATAAAACCTTCAATGCCGAAATCCTGGCGCGTTGATACGAAGCCGCATAAGTTTTGCCCTGGTTGCGGGCATGGTTTGGTATTAAAAGCCCTCGGACAGGCCATTGATGAGCTGGATATCCAGGACCGGGTGGTTTTTGGCTGTGATATCGGGTGTTCGCTGCTGGCCTGGGATTTCTTTAATGTTGACACTGTCCAGACTCACCACGGCCGGACTAACCCGGTAATGACCGGCATTAAGCGGGCTAACCCGGACCTTATCTGTATCGGCTACATGGGTGACGGCGGCGGTTACGCCATAGGCTCCCAGCACCTGGTAAACGCCGCTACCAGGAACGAAAAGATTACTGTGATTCTGGTAAATAACGCCCAATATGGTATGACCGGCGGCCAGATGGCCCCGACGACGCTGCCCGGCATGAAAACAGAGACCACCCCGTATGGCCGCGATGTGGATTTAACCGGCTACCCGTGCCAGGGTCCGGAAATGGTAGCGGCCATCACCAGGGAAGGCGCATATGTCGCCCGTGCAACCGTGGTTAAACCGGTCCCGTTAAAAAATTATATTAAAAAAGCCATTCAAAACCAGATAGACGGCAACGGTTTCTCCTTTGTGGAGTGTTTGTCCGCTTGTCCAACTAACTGGCGAACCAATAATGTTGAAACCATAAATTTTGTGGAAAATGAAATGACAAAGTATTATCATGTCGGTGAGATAAAAGTGCCGCCTCCCAAGGAACCGCTAAAAGTCAAAACATGGACCAAGATACCGGCAATGGAGGGACAAAAAAATGGCTAATGCTATAAAGATAGTCATGGCAGGCGAAGGTGGCCAGGGCGTGCAGTCGGTGGCTGAAATTATCGCGGAAGCCGCAAACGAAGAAGGTAAAGAGTGCCTTTATATTCCCAACTTTGGTGTTGAGCAGCGCGGCGGCGTGTCGGTGGCCTACGTGCAAATCAGTGACGAAGCCATCGGCGCTCCCAAGTTTAACACCGGCGATATTGTCGTCGCTTTAAGTGACCGGGCGCTGTACAGGACCAAACAGTATGTGGGGCCACAGACGATTTTCGTGTATGATACCAGTATCGATGTGCCAAAGGAAGATCTCCCCGCTAACGCGGCGAGAATTCTTGGCATACCGGCTGTGGAGATTTCCAAGAATGAACTGCACCCGCGGGTGTTTAACATTATTATTATGGGCGCCGTGGTTGGCGCGACGTCTGTTATCTCCAGAGAGGACGCCAAGCGGGCTATTGAACATAAACTAGGCGCGAAGTTTGAGAAGCAGCCGAAGCTCCGCGACCAGAACTTCAGTGCGATTGATCGCGGCATCGAGCTTGTAACTAAGGCAGGATAAGGAGGTTAATAATATGTCGGTGGAATTTGAAGGTATTACCCAGGAATATGAGAAAGGCAGCTTCACTCTCTTCCCCGGCCTTTGCAAGGGTTGCGGTCTCTGCATTGCCAAATGCCCGAGCGAAGCTTTATCCTGGTCCGATGTACTCGGGGTTTATGGCACGCCTGCTGTTGTAGCGAATGAGAAGTGCATTACTTGCGGCGTCTGTGAACTGGCATGTCCGGAGTGTGCGATAACAGTGGTCAGAAAAAGGAAGAGATAAAATAAGGAGTCAGGAGTCAGGAGTCAGGAGTCAGAATAAGAGAACTACGAAAACGTTTGAAGGCTAACTGATATGGCAGAAAGCGTACTTGTTGCGCCAATGGTTTATTGTCCATAGTTATTTTTGACTACTGACAACTGACTACTGAATTCTGAGTACCTGATTAAAGGTCTTTCTTAAAAAGGAAAGACCTTTATTATTTGTTCGGGATAGAAATTGATTAAAAGGATCATGTTATAAAATGTAACCAAATGAAAGGGGTTGCTTGGCATGGGTCCTCTTTCGTGGAACGCGGCCAAGATCGTCCTTGCCGCCGGGACACCTATTCAGCGTCTTGTTTCCGGCAAATGTGAGACCCACCTTTTATGTAACTATCAGGCTGTGCTCATCTTACAAAGAGACGGATATGAAGCGTATGCGCAGATTTTAAGCAATTACCTGGAATTGATCAATAGGGGGTCAATTTGGGCCGACAGAGGCTGGAAAAATTTTGCCCATTACCTTGATCCCGCGTTTGGCCCCTGGCCTGACGCGCGAACGGAATGCCGCGCATTTTTTGAGAAGGCTTTATGCCACTGGCAACGGAAGAATAAAAAGAAAGCGTTTTTTTTCCTGGGCGCGGCGGCACACCTCGTTCAAGATCTGTGTGTGCCGCATCATGCCAGGGGAATAGCATTTTGCGGCCACAAGGAATATGAGAAGTGGGTTAAAGAAAATCGCCTGGATTTTCTCGTTTACTCTGGGGGAACATACCATAACGCATCGAGTCCAGACGGCTGGGTTGAAGCAAACGCAATAATCGCCAGGTACTATTTCCCTTACGTCTCAAATATTAATTCCGAAACGTCTTACAAACTGGCGACAAGTGTACTTTTGCCGACGGCGCAGCGTTCGACGGCAGGTTTCTTTTCTTTCTTTTTAGAATATGCTAACAAATCATGTTAATTTAACATGAGGAGAAAGCTGATTTCTTATCTATCCAGCGTGATTCTGGCATCCAGCGCCACAACCCTGTCGGCGTATGCCAACAGAGGGTTGATATCCATCTCTGATATAGCCGGATTCGCCAGTACCAGCTGGGCAAATTTTGTCAGACAACCGGTTAAAACATCAAGGTTCACGGCGGTGGCGCCCCGGGCTCCGGCCAGTATTTTGCTGATTTTTGTCTCTTCGATCATTTCGGTGAGTTCTTCTTCGCTCAGAGGAGGTACTCTTAATGAAATGTCATCCATAACCTCGGTAAAGACGCCTCCGGCGCCGAAAGCGAGAACCGGGCCGAATTGCGGGTCCCTTTTGCATCCGAGGATTAGTTCGGTTCCTTTGTCCAGATGCTCTTGAATAATCACTCCGTCTAGTCGGGCTCCATTTTGCTTATTTTCTATTTCCCGGCGCATTTCCGTGAATGCCTCTTCAAGCTGCCGGGCGTTCCCGATATTCAGCCGCACCCCGCCGGCGTCCGATTTGTGAATGATATCCGGACTCAAAACCTTCATGGCAACCGGATAGCCGACCTTTTCCGCAAGCGAGACGGCTTCTTCAATATTCTCAGCCTTTCCCCAGCGGGCAACGGGGATGCCGTAGGATTCCAGGAGCCGGAAAACGTCGGTTTGAGACAAGTTGCCCGCGCTTTTGCCGGCGAGTATCTTCCCGGCTTGGGCTTGTCCGGGGTTGAGGGGCGTTGATACCGGACGATAATCTTTTTTCTTGATAATATGGTGGTAACGGTACAGGGCGGAGAGTGCCCTGGCAGCCCGGTCAATCGAGTAGAAATATAACACATTGTTTTCTTTTTCAAATTCCCTGGCATAATCCTGAAAACGCTGACCGTAAGTCCAGGCGACCACCGGTTTCTCCGGGTATTTACCGGCAATTTCCCTAATCAGTTCGGTAGTGTCCAGGAAGTCACCCTCTTTGTCCAGGAATGAACCGGTTATGCAAATCACTGCATCCATCTGCGGGTCTTCCATGAAAGCTTCCAGGATGCGGCGGTAGGAATTGTGGTAACCGTGGAACATGCCGGCCGGCCACATATCCACAGGGTTGTTGCAGTGCGCCCACGCGGGAAACAGTTCACTAAGCTGATCTTCTGTGCTGCCGCTCATCTTGGCTATCTCCAGGCCATACCGGGAGCATGCGTCGACAGCGATAATGGCGGCGCCGCCGGAAATGGAGACTACACCTACTCTGTTCCCTTTGATGCCGTTAAAAGTGGTGAAGACTTTGTTAAGGTCAATCATCTCCTCAACATCTTCAACGCGCAGGAGACCGCATTGTTTGAAGGCGGTGTCAAAGACCCTGTCTTCGCCGGCCAGGGCGCCGGTATGTGAACTGGCGGTTATGGCGCCGTCGGGGCTGGCCCCCGTTTTGTAAACGATGACCGGTTTCAGCGCCACGGCGTCTCTGGCCGCCCGCATGAACTGCGGCCCGTCCCGCAGGCTTTCCATATGCAGATTTATTACCTTGAGGCGGGGATCCCGGACTATGTGGCCCAATAACTCGGAGAATTCTATATCAGTAGTGTTGCCGGTATCAATCAACAGACCTATGCCGCTGAATATCTGCGGCGCCCCTACTACAGAAACCCCCGACTGGCAAAGGATTCCCGTTGCTGCGGTGGGATTCATGAACCGCATAAAGGACGTGCAGAAGCGGTTAAAGTTGTTTACGACACCCAGCGTGTTTGGTCCTAATATCCGTACCCCGTGTTTATCCGCGGCTTTGAGGATTTCTTTCTGCATTGACTTGCCCCGTTCGTCACCATCAAAAAATCCCTGGGCGACAATGATTACAAGCTTGACCTTTTTGGTGCAGCACTGGTCAAAAAGCTCCGGCACCGCGTCACGGGGGGCGCAAATTACCGCCACATCGGGTATCTCCGGTACGTCCAGCAGGGAGGTGTAAGCCTGGTGACCCAGAATCGTGCCTCCTTTAGGATTGACCGGATATATCTTTCCCCGGTAACCCCATTCAAGCATAACTTCCAACGGGTTGTTGCTTCCTTTGCCCGAACGGCTGGTCACGCCTACCAGCGCCACGGATTCCGGATCTGTTAATTTCTTATAATCATTTTCAGAAAGCATTAAAAGATGACCTCCGTGATTATTTTTGTGCATTTATAGAGAAACGGGAGAAATATGAAAAAGACTTTGAGCATTCTGTTAAATGTTGCCGCATTTAACAACTCAAGGCCATAATACAAAGCATCATGATCATATCATATTTAGGTTGAAACGTTAAGAACTATCACGAATATTTTTTGCGGTATCTGGAGGAACTGGAGTTAAACCGACATCCTGTTTAGTGTAAAGTAATATTTCACAGTGTTACGCCAGTAATGTTTTCCCTATTCTCACAAGCTTTTGTTATACACCATATTTTTAAAGCCATCTCTAAGTCGAATCTTTTGTTTGGTTCTTTCAGGGAAAAGCCACCTATTTCACATATCTTTCCAATACGGTACTTAAAACCACTTGGGGTTACGGCTGCAGCCCTGGCTGCATTTTGAACATTGCCGTCGCAACTAAAATAAAAATGAAGGGTTTCCACAAGTTGACTTTTGTGCCTCGCGTCGTATTTCAGCAACTCGCCGAGTTGTTCCTGCATAAAAACCAGAAGGTCTTGCTGATTGGCGGCGTTAAAAAGCAGGCCCAATATACCCAGACGGTCAAAAGAAATCACAACATTATTTTGGTTTAACCCTTTTATTACTTTTAATGCCCGCTGGGCTTCCTGGTATGACAGGTAAAAATCCCTGGGAGAATAACAAATCCGGCCAATGCCAATTGAAACGGTGACATGTGAGAACTGCCGGTTAATACGCATCTGGATGTTCTGTGCCAGATCAACGGTGCCAGAAGGTATTTCATTCTCTTCTAAAGCGGTGAGCACGATAAAATTATCGCTTTTGGCCGTGATCATGCCGCGCCGGCTATAGACATCGAGCGCTAAGCTAACTGCTTCGCAAAGCTGCTTCTTGAAATGGAGAAACTGCTTTTTGTCCTGCCCGTGCTGCTCAAACAAACGCATAAAGTTATCTATATTAATGACCATTACCTGATGAGGCTGGTTAAGATTATAGCCAATATAGCGTGCTCTTTCAATAATTGAAACTTCAGAATTAAAGTTGCCCGCGATTAATTCGTCGACAAAGTCACCTTTAAAACGGGTTTCCACTTCAGCCACTGCGCGGTCCTGCATCATCTTGAGGGCGAAAACCGTAACCATGCACTCCAGGGTCATCTGGTCAAGTTCAGTAAGCTCACATGAGGTTTTGAGAATAGTAACATAACCCAGGATTTCCTGGCTGACTGTGATCGGGTAAATAAGCCGGGAAAATGGTTTCTTTGCCGATTCTGCCGGAAGCAGTACAGATCTTTTTTCTTGTATTAACGTGGTGGCCAGGTGCCGGTGGCGCAAGTCACTGAAGATATCCCTGGCTGAAAATGATGCTTGAGCCGCCTGTTCTTTTTCCGTTGTCATTGTGGGTGAAAAATACGCGTACGGCCGGAAAAACTGGTCTTCCACAATTACTGTTCCGCCGATAATCTTACCTGCCGTGCAGGCGATTGTCGACATATCCTCACCGTTTAACACCATTCTGGTCAGTTGTTCGTGGATGGCTACCGATTGTTTTAATATCTCATTTTGCGCCTGGAGATTCACTTCCTCCTGATTCATGATCGCTTTCACCTCCACATATAGAAACTAGACAGTTCGGCTTGTAATCATTCCGTTATTAATATTTAAATTACAGTGACTTTCCAAAAGAGCAAAAGGGAAACATGCAGTCCTGGCAGCGGAGGCAAAGGCCACCGTACCCCATCCTTGTTATTTCCTTTCTGGCAACCCGCTCACCGGCTAGAATACGCGGGAGGATAAGGTCAAAAATAGTTGTTTTGAAGTACATGACACAAGCAGGCAAGCCCAAAACAGGTATATTGTCAAGGTAGGCCAGAAGAAACATCGCCCCGGGTAAAATGGGGGCGCCGTAGGTTACAATTTCCGCGCCGGAAGCCCGAACGCCACCGGGGGTAACATCATCGGGGTCAACGGACATCCCCCCGGTGATGATGATCATTTCAGCGCCATTTCCTATAAAATCTCTGATCCTTTCAGTTATTTGGCCGGTTTCGTCAGGTAAAACCGAGTGAAATAACACAGGACAGCCATAACGCGAAAGTTTTTCCTTTATCACCGGGCTGAATTTATCCTCAATCCGCCCATGAAAGACCTCGTTACCCGTGGTAATGAGCCCCACACGCAGTGACCGCATTTCCTTTACTTCCAGCAAAGGGCCATAATCTTTACATACTTGTTCCGCCAACTCAATTTTTTCCTTATTAATAACCAGCGGGATAACCCGCGTGCCCGCCAGTATATCTCCTTTATCCACAATGTGATTGGTATGGCGGGTTGACAGAACGACCTCTTCAATGTCGTTAATCAGGCATACGCCTTCCACGTTAATTTTGAGCAGTCCACGAAAAGCGGCGATTAAGTTTACCTTACCTTCGTTAGGCTCGGTAAAGCTGACACCTTGGCCACTGCCGGCCCGGGCTATCCTGAGGGCGGCAACATCCTCATGGAGGAAATCCTCACCGCATTCCCAGATAAAGATGTGTTCTTTTCCCAGTTTTAACAGTTCCGGAATGTCCTCCTCCGTGACGATATGACCCTTTTTGAAAGCAGGTCCTTTGAATTCACCCGGCGCGATCCTTGTGATATCATGGCACAGAACCATCCCCACAGCTTCTTCAACCTTCACTTTTAGCATTACTTTGCCTCCAGCTCCATTGAAATCATATAATTTTAAATCTTCTGTTAATTATCAAAGAAAAGAATGCTTTCACACGATGGAGCGACATATTTCGATATTATGTGTTTGCCTGGATAAATAATTGTTCACTATAGTAATTATGTGCTGGCTAACATTTTATGTCAAGATAAAAATTCGATCCTAGTTATTAATGAAAATGAACATTTACGTGGCTTTGCATGCGTTAAAGTTTGGGAACTGTTAAGCCGGACAGTTTATTGCTGAATATTCTGTCTTGTCTGACTGTAGAATCGATTCTGAATATATGGTAGTTTTATAAAGACTAAGCACATTAAGCAAGTTCTAAATAAATAGCTGCTTAATGTTATTCTGTCCAAAATATAGGGGGTGGAATTATTGTGGCGCAAAGCGTAGACACTTACTGGAATCCATTCTTGGAAACCATGCCGGCGGAAAAGCTGAGGGACCTGCAGCTGGTAAAGTTCAAAAGGATATTAAAGTGGTGTTATGACAAGTCCAAACTTTACCGGGGACTTTATGACACAGCCGGGTTAAAGCCCGAAGATATTAAAACATGGGATGATGTCAGGAAAGTACCGATGCTGGAAAAAGGACATTACCGCGAGGCCCAGTTTAAGGAGCCGTGGCCTTATGGTGATTCCCTGTGCGTACCTTTAGAAGATGTCACAATATACCACCAGACCAGCGGCACCACCGGACAGCCGGTATTCCAGCCGGATACCTGGCAGGACTGGGAGTGGTGGACAGAATCCTGGGCATACATCCTGTGGGCGCAAGGCTTCAGGAATACCGACAGGGTTTATGTCCCATTTGGTTATAATGTATTTGTTGCCTACTGGGCCGGCCATTATGCGGCTGAGAAGGTCGGTTGTGAAGTTGTCTCGGGTGCTTTGCTTAACACAGAAGAAAGAATAATGAAGATGAAGGACCTGAGGGCCACCGCTTTTATGGCCACGCCTACTTATGTTCTTGGTATGGCGGATTCCTGCCGGAAAAAACTAAACATGGATCCGAAGGAACTGGGTATCAGGAGAATCCTGTGCGCCGGCGAGCCGGGAGCAAGCGTTTCCACCACCAAGAAAAGGATGGAAGAAGCTTGGGGTTGTGACGTATTTGACCATGTCGGGGCGACCGAGATCGGCGGATGGGGATATGAATGTACGTATAAGCCGGGTGGTTTGCATGTTAACGAAGGATTTTTCCTGGTAGAACTCCTGGATCTGGAAACCGGGGAGCCTATCGAAGAACCTAATAAGCTTGGGAAAATCGTTATCACAGCTTTTGACCGGATGGCCCAGCCGTGCGTCCGCTTCGACAGTAAAGACGTGGCCATGTGGGGCGAAAAATGTGAGTGCGGCAGGACATATCGTGTATTAAAAGGCGGGATCCAGGGCCGTACAGACCATATCACAAAGGTTAAAGGCGTTCTGTTCAGTCCGGTTTCGGTGGAAGAAGTTGTGCGCAGCATGCCTCAACTGGGTAACGAGTTTGAATTAATTGTCTCAAAAGAAAAAGATATAGATAAGATCACCTTAAGATATGAATTGATTCCTGGCTGCGAGGGCCAAGAAAAAGAAGTTGAAGCTGAATTAGCCAGAGTGTTAAGGCTGAAGACCAACCTGAATTATGTTTATGAAAGTCGTCCTTATGAGTCCCTGCCCAGGTATCAAGTAAAAGCCCAGCGTTTTAAAGATCTCAGAAAAGATCATTAAAAGGTGGTGATATAATTTGGCAGAACAAGCCAACCTTCGCGAAATGGCCAATATAATTTTAAACATTAGACAAGAAGTAGATAAGTTAAAAACATTGGGTGGCGGCTATAAATGTGTTGAAATGAATATTGTTAGAATGTCTGCGATGATAAAAATGTTGGAACTTGACATTAATGATGCTGCCGATGTATTAGGCGCCTGATTTGCCGCTGCCGGTACTATCCTGATTAAATACAATTAAATATTATTTGACGGATCCTAGTGTTCAACCGATATGATCAAGGGAATGCTTTTAGCCGGTTATACCAGGGATCCGTCAAATAAATGCAGCCAAAGGGGTTAAACGGGCTCTACTTAAACAAATGATAAGAACTTCTTATTACCATAGAACTATCCTGAGTGGCATGGATGCCTAATTTATTCTTGACATTAAATGTTTGTCAATACATAATCATTATAGTGAACAGGCGTTTACTGTGGTGATTAATTGTTATATCGGTTCAGTTATTGCAAAACGATAAGAGGAGGCTGGATATGTACTTACCGGATTTTGAGTATTACGCACCCGCAAGCTTGCCGGAAGCATGCGGGCTTCTGGCACAATTCGGTCCCAGGGCAAAAGTGCTTGCGGGGGGCACTGACGTCTTACCCAAGATGAAACAAGAAATCTTGACCCCGGAGGTCCTGATATCACTTAAAAACCTCAGTCAGTTGACTGGTATTTATTACGAAAAGGGCAAAGGAGTAGTTATTGGGGCGAGGGCCACTCACAATGACCTGGTTGATTCACCTGTCCTGCAGGAAAAGTACCTTTCTATTTGTGAGGCCGCCCATCATATGGCTAACAATCAAATCAGAAACACCGGCACTATTGGGGGGAATATTGTAAATGCCGTTCCGTCAGCCGACCTGCCTCCCATCCTGATCGCTCTTGGCGCTGTAGTAAGGCTGGCAGGAACCGGGGGAGAAAGGACCCTTCCCCTGGAAGATTTCTTTAGCGGGCCGGGCAAGACTGTAATCAGCCAGGACGAGGTCCTAACCGAAATCATCATTCCCGACCAGCCTTTTACCGGCAGCACCTATATAAAATTCGGACTGCGCCGTTCCGGCGCCCTGGCAGTAGTCGGGGTGGCGGTCGCAGTGGTTATGGAAGGGGATATCTGTAATGAAGCCCGGATTGTCCTGGGCGCTGTTGCTCCCGTGCCCATGCGGGCTAATAAAGCGGAAGAATTGCTTAAAGGCAAATCAGTTACTGAAGATTTGCTGGAAAAGGTCGGCGTGTGCGCCGCCGGTGAAAGTAAGCCCATCTCCGATATCCGCGGCTCAGCCGAGTACCGGCAGGATATGGTGCGGGTCTTTACTAAGCGCGCCCTGCTTAAAGCCATAAAAGAAGGACATGTTTAAATAAGGGGGGAGCGATAAAAATGCAGTCGATCATGGATAAAAGCGGTGTAAAGCGTTATCTTATCACCCTGGATGTCAATGGGGACAGTTATACCAGAGTCGTCAAAGCCAATACTGTTTTGGCGAATGTCCTGCGTGATGAATTGGACCTGACCGGGACTAAAAAAGGTTGTGAACTCGGCGACTGCGGGTCATGCACCGTCCTGCTGGACGGTAAACCGGTGGACTCCTGCCTTATCCTGGCGGTGGAGGCGGATGGGCGCGATATTACCACGATTGAAGGACTGGCGCAACACGAAAAATTGGATAAGCTGCAGGAATCCTTTGTAGACAACGCCGCTGTACAGTGCGGCTACTGCACGCCCGGCATGATTATGTCCGCCAAGGCCCTCCTTACCCGCAATCCCCACCCCAGCGAGCAAGAAGTGCGTGAAGCAATTGCCGGCAATCTGTGCCGTTGCACCGGCTATGTCAATATCGTCAAGGCCGTGTTGGCTGCGGCCGATGAACAGTAAAGGAGGTGCGAGCAAATGGATGAAAAATATTCGGTTATTGGCAAAAGCGTACCCAAAATGGACGGGCGCGTGAAGGTTACCGGCCAGGCAAAATACACCGGAGACCTGAAATTTCCCAACATGTTGGTAGGGAAAATCCTCACCAGCCCGCACGCTCACGCCAGAATTTTAAGCATAGACACCTCGGAGGCAGAAAAACTCCCGGGGGTTAAGGCTGTCATAACCCATGAAGATGTACCAAGCCTGAAGTACGGGATCAGCCCGGCCCGGTGGGATGAAAATATTTTTTGCATTGACAAGGTCCGTTACGTGGGCGACAAGGTGGCAGCGGTGGCTGCCATCGACGAAGATACTGTTTATAAGGCCCTTAAGCTAATCAAGGTAGAGTATGAAGTTTTACCTGCCGTCTTTGACCCCATAGAAGCAATGAAAGAGGGCGCGCCGCAGGTTCACGACGAGTACCCGCGCAATCTAAACGCGGAAATTCACCAGAATTTCGGCGACGTGGAGAAAGCTTTTGAGGAAGCTTATTACGTACGCACCGACCGGTTTGTAGGGAACCGCACCTACCAGGCTCCGATTGAGCCCCACTCCGCCATATCGATCTGGGAAGGCGGCAAGTTGACCGTTTACACCAGTACACAGTCCCCGCACTACTTTCAATACTACATCGCCCGGGAGTTCGGCTTGAAAATGGGTGACGTGCGGGTTATCAAGACCTTTGTGGGCGGAGGATTCGGGGGTAAACTGGAGCCCACCGGGCTGGAGTTTGCCGGGGCTGTTTTATCCCGGATTACCGGCCGCCCCGTCAGGATGTTCTACGACCGCGCCGAAATGTTTGCCCATAACCGCGGCCGCCACCGCCAGTTCATGGAGATCACCACCGGCGTGGATAAAGACGGCAAGATCCTCGGCGTACACGCCAACTTCGTCCAGGACGGCGGGGCTTACACCAGCCTTGGCATTGCTACCGCTTACTATGCCGGGGCCATGCTTACTTTGACATATGATTTTAAAAACTATAAGTTTGACATGCACCGGGTTTATACCAACCTGCCGGCCTGCGGCGCTCAGCGGGGCCACGGCGCTCCGCAGCCGAGGTATGCGTTTGAATGCCACTTGGATCATGTTGCCCAGCACCTGGGGATTGACCCGCTGGAACTAAGGCTGCGCAACGCCCGCCAGCCAAATACAATTACCCCTAATGAATTTGGGGTGAATTCCTGCGAACTGACGGCCTGTATTGAAAAAGCCCGGGAAATTTCCGGTTGGAATGAAAAGAAAGGGAAGTTGCCCCGGGGAAGGGGTATCGGCATTGCTGTGGGCAGCTTTGTTACCGGCGCGGGGTATCCCATTTACCGGACCGACCTGCCCCATGCTTCGGCCATAATCAAGGTGCATGAGGACGGTACTGCTGCTACCCTGTACACCGGGGCTACCGATATCGGGCAGGGTTCCGACACAATCCTTTGCCAGATGGCCGCAGAGGCAATGGGCTTCACTTATGAAAATATGAAGATAGTGTCTGCCGACACTGAAACTACCCCCCACGATTTTGGAGCTTACGCCAGCCGCCAGACGCTCATGTCCGGCTCAGCCGTGAAACAGGCCGGTGAAGAGGTCAAGAAGCAGGTTTTAGAAATGGCTTCGGTCATGATGGAATTGGACGTTGATGACCTGGACTGCCGGGAAGCCGTAGTCTTTAGCAAGTCAAACCCCGAAATCACCAGGCCCTTCGGGGAAATAGCGAGAGAATTCTTTGTCAAAAAAGGCCCGCTGGTTGGACGCGGGGTCTATGCCCCGCCCAAGCTTGGCGGCAAGTTTAAAGGAGCGCCCGTGGGAACCTCACCGGCCTACAGCTTTGCGGCGCAAATCAGCGAGGTTGAGATTGACGAGGAGACCGGTGAAATTAACGTAAAGGAAGTTTGGGACGTCCATGACTGCGGTATGGTGATTAACCCGTCGCTGCTGCACGGCCAGGTCCACGGCGCTCTCTTTATGGGTATGGGCGAGTCTGTGTGGGAAGAGGTTGTATTTAATGATAAAGGAAAGATCCTCAACCCCAACCTCGCCGAGTACCGGATGCCGACAGCGCTGGATATGCCGAAAATAGTTTCGGAACTGGTGGAAAGTTTTGAGCCGGCAGGGCCCTGGGGCGTTAAGGAAGTAGGCGAAGGCGCCACTATTCCCACCATGGGCTGCTACTCAAACGCTATTTATGATGCCGCCGGGGTGCAGGTGAATACTCTGCCGCTGAGTTACGAAAAGGTTTGGCGTGCCTTAAAGGAAAAGAAGGAAAAGGAAGGTAAGATATAAATAGGGAATCCCTAATTCCAGGCGGCATATAAGGGCGGCTCGTCCATATTCATGATGAAATCTTGCCGGAGCCGGATATCGGCCTATTGGTCGTGCAGTTGGCGATTTGCCGAATGGCCATAAAAGGGTTTCACCTTAATATAACATATACAATTGAGGTGAAACCCCACTATATAAAACGGCAATTAATTTTCCCGGGAGGAATGAGCTTGCAAAATGAGCTTATCGTAATCAGAGGGGCAGGTGACTTGGCCAGCGGCGCCGCTTTCAGGCTCGCAAGAAGCGGTTTTCCGGTAGTCATGATCGAATTGCCCGAACCGCTGGTTATCAGACGCGCGGTTTCCTTTGCTGAAGCGGTATTCAGGGGTAAATTCACGGTGGAGGATATTACCGCAGAATTGGCCGTTTCAATTGGTGATATTAATAAATTGTTAAAAGCCGGGAAAATGCCTATCGTTGCTGATCCCGCTCAGTACCCTCTTAAAATACTTCAACCGGCAGCGGTTATTGACGCGACAATGGCCAAAAAAAATCTGGGTACAACCATTGACGACGCTCCAATAGTGATCGGCCTCGGTCCGGGTTTTAAAGCAGGAGTGGATGTGCATGCCGTTGTGGAAACCTGTAGAGGTCACGATCTGGGAAAGGTAATCTTAAAGGGCCAGGCTGAGCCCAATACCGGGGTGCCCGGCGAAATCGGGGGCTACCGGGCAGAACGGATACTTCGCTCTCCGGGTTGCGGTACTTTCCACGCAGTCAAGGAGATCGGGGATATTGTGGAAAAGGGGGAACTGGTGGCGACGATTGATGGCCTGCCGCTTTACGCGACGATCTCCGGGGTTCTTAGGGGAATGTTGCACAGCGGCCTTCAAGTAAATCCAGGTATGAAGGTTGGGGATATTGACCCACGTCATAGGCGGGAATATTGTTTTACAATTTCTGACAAAGCCCGGGCGATAGCCGGCGGGGTGTTGGAAGCATATTTATTCTTACGGAGGAGGAATTTGACGTGGAGTCAGAATTAATAAATAAGCTGCTGTCTCTTGGAGAAGCAGATGAAGATGCCGCTCTGGTAACAGTAAGCCAAACCATGGGCTCCACCCCGCGAAATCCCGGCGCCAAAATGCTTGTGCTCAAGGATGGTCAGGTTTACGGGACCATTGGCGGCGGGTGCGGGGAAGCCGAAGTTAAAAGAGAGGCTCTGGGCGCGCTGAATATTAAGGCTTCAAAGAAATACCATCTGGATATGGCAAACGATGTTGCCGCCGGGGAGGGTATGATTTGCGGGGGTAAAATGGAAGTATTTATCGACTTCCTTAGTTGCGGCGATAACGAATCCAGGCGGGTTTTATTGGCCTACTTTGCTTCTTTGCAAAGAAAAGAAAACCCCTTGCTGGTAACAATAACCAGTATTGATGAGGAAAAAAAGGAGCTCTTAGGCCGGAAAATGGTCTTTCTGCCAGCGAACAATGAGGCCGGTGACTTGGGGGCGGCGGAAATAACGGAACAAGCCCGCATTTTTGCCGGACAATTCCGGGCGGCAAGGGAACCTAAGCTTATAACTCTTTCTACTGCAACAATCCAAAAAAAAATTATAAAACTAGAGTTGTTATTTGAGCCGGGTATTCGGACACCGCAAATATTAATTTTGGGAGGGGGGCATATTGCCAGGCCGCTGGTAAAAATGGCCTCTATACTCGGTTATAACACTACTGTTGTTGATGACCGGCCTACTTTTGCCAACACGGCTCGTTTCCCGGAGGCAGGGCAGGTAATCTGCGATAGTTTCGGTAATTTCTTAAAAAGTCTGGAAACTGGCGATGAAACCTTTATTGTAATTATAACCAGAGGACACACGCATGACCTGGAGTGCCTCCGTGATGTTATCAACCAACCCGCGGCTTATATCGGAATGATCGGCAGTCGCAGGAAAGTAAGGGGAATTATAACGCAGCTAGAGGAAGAAGGTATTTCTAGTGAGCGCTTAAAGGAAGTTTATTCGCCAATTGGCTTGGATATAGGCGCGGAGACGCCGGAAGAGATCGCCTTAAGCATCCTGGCTGAGATCGTTAATGTATGGCGTGGAGGAAAGTTTTTTAAAGAACAAAGTATTGTTAAATAAAACTGAGTAACACCTCAAGCAAAGCAACATTTTAATTGATATAAGCGGATGCTGGGGGAAACATACATGAAAAAACCGGTATTATTTTTAGGGATTATATTAATTATTATGATGGTTGTTACCGGTTGCGGAAGTGGCAAAGAGCTTGAGAATAGAGCGGGAACAGTGAGTTTAACCATTTCCGCCGCAACAAGCCTGAAGGATGCTGCCGAAGAGTTAAAGACCATTTATGTCAAGCAGCGTCCCGGTATAGCCATCATTTATAATTTCGCAGCCTCAGGAACTTTGCAAAAGCAAATTGAAGAGGGCGCCCCGGTAGACATCTTCATTTCAGCCGGTAAATCCCAAATGGATGCCCTGGCTGAAAAGTGCCTTATAGTGGACAACTCCCGTAGAGACTTATTGGGGAACGAGTTGGTGCTAATAGCCAGGAAAGACAGTAATTTAACCGGATTTGAAAGCTTGATAGGTAAGAGTGTGGCTAAAATCAGTATCGGCACACCGGAAACGGTACCGGCCGGTAAGTATGCCAAGGAGGCTTTGACCACCCTCAAGCTTTGGGATGAGATTGAGACCAAACTGGTGCTGGCTAAAGATGCACGCCAGGTGTTGACATATATTGAAAGCGGTAACGTAGATGCGGGAATCGTTTATCGTTCTGATGTCCTGGCCGGCAGGGATATTAAAATAGTAGCTGCTGTTCCAGAGGGTACCCATGAGCCAATTATCTATCCCATGGCTGTTATTAAAACTGCCAAATACCAGAAAGAAGCTGAAGAATTAGCCGCTTTCCTCTTGAGCGACGAAGTTGCCCGGGTCTTTGAAAAATATAATTTTAAATCTATAAAGAATTAATGTGATGTAGTTATGTTTATCCAACTAACTGACTGGCGCCCGGTTCTTCTTTCGCTCAGGGTGGCTTTAATTGCAGTGTTTACCGTCACCTGCCTGGGATTGCCGTTGGCCCGCTTATTGGCCCGCCGGGAGTTTTTCGGTAAAGATATGCTGGAAGCGGCCATCACTTTGCCGCTGGTATTACCGCCATCGGTCATAGGCTATGGCTTATTGATACTTATTGGTAAAAACGGCCTGTTGGGCCAATTCCTTACTAGTATGGGCATATCGCTAGTATTTACCTGGTGGGCGGCAGTCCTGGCGTCCACCGTGGTGGCCTTCCCGCTGATGTATCAGAGCGCTAAGGCGGCAATTAAAAGCGTGGACGTCAATTATGAGAAGGCGGCCAGGACTCTGGGAGCCGGTGAGTTGAGAATATTTTTTACCATTACCCTCCCTCTGGCCTGGCCCGGCATTATAGCCGGCCTGGTACTGTCCTTTGCCCGGGCGCTTGGTGAGTTTGGAGCCACCCTGATGGTTGCAGGCAATATCCCCGGGCAGACTCAGACCATTCCACTGGCAATATACTTTGCAGTGGATGCAGGGGATAACATCACGGCAAGAGCACTGGTGGCAATAATTACTGTATTCAGTTTTATAGTTATCTTTTGGGTCAATCGCTGGGCGAAACGGCAAAATTATTAACTGTATGGTGGTAAAATGTTGGAAGTCTGCTTTAGTAAAAAGCTGTGGCATTACACCCTCGATCTGCAATTCAAAGTTAACAATGAAATCCTGGTGCTGTGGGGTCCTTCCGGAGCGGGCAAGACCACTGTTTTGCACTGCTTAGCCGGCCTGACGAGGCCAACCTATGGTTTTATTAAATTTAACAATCAGGTTTTCTTCTCTTCAGAGGAAAAGATCAACATGCCAACGCGGTTTAGAAATACGGGCTACCTGTTTCAGGACTACGCCCTTTTCCCCCATATGACTGTAAGAAATAATGTTTTATATGGACTCAAAGATAGAAAAAGTGATCAGATGAATTCTCCCGTGGACCCTGTAGAATTGTTAAATGCCTTTTGCGTGGGACATCTTGTTGAGCGCTATTCCGGACAGCTTTCCGGCGGTGAGAAGCAGCGGGTGGCATTGGCAAGGGCGCTGGCTGTACAGCCACAACTGCTTTTGCTGGACGAACCTTTCAGTGCTTTGGATAGAAATACCAGGGTCAAGCTAAGGCGAGAATTGAAAAATTTGCATCAAAAATGGCGGATACCTTTTGTGGTGGTTACCCATGACGAGGAGGATGCCAGGTATTTAGGAGATACAATTCTTTTTCTTAAGAGGGGCAGGTCCATGGAAGTTGCCCTACAAAACATCTCAGGCAGACGCTTAGGAGCTGAACTGCAACCCCTGCCATATTGATTATGTTGGACACTTCATCTATCAAACCAATTTTTTCTTGACATGAAGTGTTAACTGGTGCATTATTGCTATTATTAGCAGATACTTGTATGGCTGTTGTAAAAGCTAGTTATGTACACACTTTGTATTCTTTAATATTTGACAGAAAATTTAGTTACTATTAAAATTTTAGTAAGTATATGTCATTAAAGAAATTAAAAATATGTATAACAGTGATTGGGATGAAAAACATGACAGGGGAAAATAACGGTTACAATGCTCCACTTGTATATAAAGTTTTTTCTATTTTGGACGAAGTCGCCAATGCCCCGTCGCTATTGGGTATCAGCGACCTTTCCCGCAAACTGAATATTTCGAAAAGCACTGTTTACGGTATTACCAGGGCGCTAACCGAATTGGACGTACTCTGCCAGGAACAGGAAACGAAAAGGTTCAGGCTGGGTTCCAAGCTGTTTCATTTAGGCAACCAGGCGCTGGGAGGAATGGATTTAAGGGCGGTTGCCAGGCCGCTAATGGAAGACCTCAGCAAGAGATTCAGAGAAACTGTTTTTCTGGGTACTTTTGACGGAGAAAGAATAACTATTATTGAAAAAGCCGACAGCCCCGCAGAACTAAAAATATCTGCGCCAATAGGGACGAGGATTCCTATATATGCCGGAGCGGCGGGCAAAGTCTTCCTGGCAGGACTGAGTGAACATGAAGTGAAAAAGCTATTAGAAGAAAAGCCGATTCGCCAGTTCACCGAGAACTCTATCACAGATCCGGGGAAATACCTGGATGAATTGCAGAACGTACGCCAGTTGGGCTTTGCGACTGATTTTGAGGAGTACATCCGGGGAGTTAACGCTATTTGCATACCGCTCCCCAATTCCGGGAGATGGCCTGACACGGCGTTGTGGATGGTGGGATTCAGCAATTCTTTTACCAGGGAGAAGGTCAGTGTGGCAATTACGGCGGCGCTGCAGACTACTAATCAGATCGGCAAGATACTAGTGGGTTAGCATTTTGGACCGGTCTTAATAGATTTTATTTTCGAAGGCAACGTTATGGAATTAATTGACGCTTTTCCATTGAGAAAAGGTGATATTATAGCCCTTGTGGGAGCGGGCGGGAAGACCACAACGATGTTTGCCATCGGGGTAGAAGCTAAAAAACGGGGATGGAAGGTTATTCTCACTACTACGACACGGATTTTTTGCCCACGGGAAGAAGAAGGACAGGAACTCGTTATTGAAGCCAACCCTGAGCGGCTCCTTACTAAAGTAAAAGAAAAACTAGCGTTATTCCCTCTTCTGGTGGTTGGAACCGGGCTAAATCATGAAAACAAACTGTTGGGAATCGGCCGGGAGCTTGTTGCCGCGCTCCCCCGATCTGGTGCTGATTTAATCGTTGTGGAGGCCGACGGGGCGGCGCATAAGCCTTTTAAGGCTCCCCGGGAAGGGGAACCGGTTATTCCGGATTCAGCGACTTTAGTGGTGCCGATAGTAGGGATCGACTGTCTAGGTAAGCCCCTGGATATGGAACATACCCACCGCCCCGAGAAAATTGCCGGCCTTACCGGTATGAATATCGATATGCTGGTGACCGGTCAGGTAGTTGCAAGGGTGCTTCTCCACAGTCATGGGTATCGCAAAGATATTCCTCCCAGGAGCCGCTGGGTTCCTTATATTAATAAGGTTGAATCGACTGCCGATTTAAGTAATGCCCGTGAGATTGCCGGTCTGCTTGGCGAGGGCGGGGCAAAACGGGTTGCTATCGGGGCGGCGCGGGCTGCTGAACCGGTTAAGGAGGTTTTGACATTTTGATATCGGGTGTAGTGCTGGCTGCCGGTGTATCGTCCCGATTGGGTGTGCCAAAACAACTACTCGCCTACCGTGGGAGATCGCTGATCGTTCATGTGGTAGAAAACCTGCTGATGTCGCAGGTGGATGAGGTTGTTGTTGTTCTAGGCAATCGGGCTGAGCAAGTGATGGAGGTGCTGGCTGGATATTCAATTAGGACAATAATCAACCGTGAATTTACCGCCGGCCAGAGCACCTCGCTGAAGGCCGGCCTAACGGCGCTAAGTAGCGCCACGCGGGCCGCGCTATTTGTGCTGGGAGACCAACCGCTGGTGAATGCGCAAACAATTAATTTACTTATAGACCATTATTGGCTTGCCGGGGGGATTGTAGCTCCATATTTCAATGGTAAAAGGGGGAACCCGGTTTTATTTGACAGGGATTTTTTTAAGGAAATATCCTTCCTGTCAGGTGATGTTGGCGCCCGGGAAATTATCCGCAAGCATCCGGAAAGTCTTGTAAAAGTGAATGTTACGGACAGTGGAGTTGTTTTTGACGTGGATACATGGGGAGATTATCATGCTTTGATTTCAGATGTTAATGATTGAAGGGGGCTGTGAAATTATCCGTGCCTGTTATTGATTTTCATATCCACCCGGCTTATTACGAGAAATACTGTCCGTCCGCGGAGGAATTTATTAAAAAAAATCAACATGTCGAGGACTGGACTAATTTTACAAAAAAATATAAAGACCCGGCCGACTTCCTCCGGTATCTGGATGACAACGTGGTGGATTATGCGGTTATTCTGGCGGAGTTAAGTCCGATTACGACCGGGATTTGCACAAATGAGTACGTGCATGAATTTTGTCTGGGACAGGACCGCCTGATTCCGTTTGCCTGTGTTAATCCTTACCTGATAAACGATCCCGGCAGGGAAGTGGAGAGGCTGGTAAAAGAAATGGGTTTCCGGGGTTTAAAACTCTATCCGACCTATAATTATTTTTACCCCAATGAACCGCTGGTTTACCCAATCTACGCCAAGGCCGAGGAACTTGGCATTCCGGTGATGCTTCACACGGGTTCTTCAGTTTTTAAAGGAGCCAGGATAAAATATGGCGATCCGCTGTTTTTTGATGATGTGGCGATTGATTTTCCCGACCTTAACCTGCTGATGACCCATTGTGGGCGGGGTCTATGGTATAATACGGCCTACTTCCTTTCCCGCCTGCATAAGAACCTTTATATGGAAGTGACAGGGTTGCCTCCTCAGAAACTTCTGGATTATTTTCCCGAATTAGAACGTAATGCTGACAAGGTGATATTTGGATCAGACTGGCCTGCCGTGGCCAGCATCAAGTCCAACATCGACGCTGTCAGGGCGCTCCCGTTAAAAGAAGAGACCAAGGAAAAAATCCTGGGCGGGAACGCCGCCCGGCTGCTTAAGATGACATGAGCCGCATTGTATGCCCAAAGGTCACCGCAGGCAGATTTATTCCATAATCGATGACCAGAAAGTATGTTGTGGCCCGCTTCCGGATAGAGGCGGGTTACTATTTGGTTTACAATAAATATCAGTGATGGTATATTGATTAATGTTGATTGAATATAGTTAATTGGGGAACCGGGAGGTTGAGGATGACAATAAACGCTAAACCGATGTCGGCGTTAAAAGAGGAAGCGCTGCAGCTGCACAGGAAAAACCGGGGTAAAATATCTGTGAAAAGCAAGGTGCCTGTCAACAACGAGTATGATCTTTCCCTTGCTTATACGCCGGGTGTGGCGGAGCCATGCCGGTTGATTCATGCGGACAAGGATTTGGTTTATGAATATACGGGTAAAGGTAATCTTGTCGCGGTGGTTACCGACGGTACCGCCGTGCTCGGGTTGGGTAATCTCGGTCCGGAAGCGGCTCTGCCGGTAATGGAAGGAAAAGCGGTGCTGTTTAAAAAGTTTGCCGGTGTCGACGCGTTTCCAGTTTGTGTCGGTACGAATGATGCCGGTCAGATCGTCGAGTTTGTAAAATTGCTCGTGCCGGCCTTCGGCGGCGTCAACCTGGAGGATATCGCCGCCCCGGTTTGCTTTGAAGTTGAACAAAGGTTAAAGGCCGAAACGGATATACCAATTTTCCATGATGATCAGCATGGCACGGCGGTGGTGGTAACTGCCGGATTGATTAACGCGCTTAAGCTGGCGCGCAAAAAGCCTGAACAGATAACGGTGGTGATTAACGGAGCCGGCGCCGCCGCGATTGCCGTAGCCCGCCTGCTGCATAGCCTGGGTGTGTCAGTGATAAAAATGTGCGACAGCAAAGGCGCGATTTACCCCGGCCGCCCGGTTGGGATGAATAAGTACAAGGAAGAGATCGCCTTGCTGGCGAACCGGCAAGGTTGTTCCGGCACACTGGCTGATCTCCTGGCGGGCGCTGACGTGTTTATTGGTTTGTCAAAAGGCGGGCAATTGAATGGCCAGATGGTTTCCGCGATGAACGCCGGTCCCATTATATTTGCATTGGCTAATCCGGAACCGGAAATTTACCCTCACGAGGCTTTGGCTGCAGGCGCCGCTGTAGTGGCTACCGGCCGGTCGGATTATTTTAACCAGATAAATAATGTCCTCGCTTTCCCCGGCATATTCAGGGGCGCCCTGGACGTGCGCGCCAGTGATATCAATGAAGCCATGAAGGTCGCCGCGGCAAAGGCGATTGCCGGCACGGTGGCGGAAGGAGAGTTGCGCCCGGAATATATTATTCCTAAACCGTTTGACCTGCGGGTTGCCCCGGCGGTGGCAGAGGCGGTGGCCAGGGCGGCTCATGACAGCGGGGTGTCCCGGGTAGATATGGACCCCGTGGATGTTGCAGAAAACGCCAGAATGCTGGTTGCACAACAGAATACCGGTTGTCGCTGACTTGGTGATGAACTTTGCTAGCTCCTTGTCTCTGATGATATTAGGAGGGTGAATACATGGCGGCGCAGAAAATAGTAGTTGCGATCACCGGCGCCACCGGCGCGATATACGGTATTAGATTGCTGGAAGCTCTTAAAGAATGTCCGGATGTGGAAACTCACCTGATCTTAAGCGGTTGGGCTGAAAAAACCATTGCGTTGGAGACAAACCATTCAGTTGAGGCGGTTCATAAAATGGCTTCCTGCAGCCACGACCTGCTGAACATGAAAGCCCCGGTCGCCAGTGGATCATTTCAGGTCGGCGGTATGGCTGTAATCCCTTGCAGCATGAAAACGCTGGCGGCGATAGCCCATGGCCTGGCTGAAAATCTAATAATCCGGGCCGCCGACGTAATGCTGAAAGAACGGAAAAAGTTAATTCTGGTCCCGCGGGAAACCCCCTTAAGCGTGATCCATATTGAAAATATGCTGGCGGTAACAAAGGCAGGGGCGTGCCTGGTTCCTCCAATGCCGGCATTTTACAACCATCCGGCGACTATCGATGATTTGGTGAATCACTTGGTCGGGCGGGTAATGGACCAGTTTGGTTTGTCCCATAACCTGTCGCGGCGCTGGTGCGGAATTAACGCTCCTTAACCGGCTCTCATTGGGGACATTCCTCCGACCCTAAAGTCAGACCTTAAAGAGAGGTGTGTCCCCTTTCCTTATACGACAAAAAAACTTAAATGTCCTATAACCATACAGCGTATGACTATAGGACATTTTAATAAATACTGTTAATGCAGGAAGCATTACGTGTGTGTAATAAAATTGGCAGCCAAGGAGACTGTCGGAATTTATCGGAATGCGCTTACACTGGTTATTGGTATGAAAATTGCAGAAGATTGCTTATGAAATACCGTGCATAAATATAACGAAACCTTACGCGAACAACAATCAAAAGCCGTTAGCGCTTTAAAACATCTTGGAGCGCTGGTTCGGGATTAACCCTTTTTAACTAGCACCCATACCCAAAACAAACTCATTTGTGTTATTGCGCGAAGTACAAAAAAATATTATAAAGAAATAAGTTAGCAGATTAATTATATTGTATCCTGTTATACAGATATATCATGTGGACTGTTTTTTTTAAACGGGCTTGGGAAATTTATCACATAATTCCCTAAGTTTCCCTTGCTCCTGGGATAGGAGGGGTGATATGCCCGCCCGAAAGAATGCCAAAAGCATTTATGAGGATTTTAACAAAATAGTCGCTAATCCTGTGCGTCAGATAAAACGATTGAGAACCGGCGCGGTTAGAATTATAGGCTGGGTTCCGACAGATGTTCCGGAAGAGTTGATTCATGCCGCCGGCGCGCTTCCTATCGGCATTGTTGCTTTAGACAACCCTGCCGTTTCACGTTCCGCGCCACATATGCAAGCGTGGTCTTGTTCCCTGATGCGCTGTGCCCTGGGCATGGCCCTGGGGGGTTCTTTTGATCTGCTGAACGGGCTTATAATACCGGTAATTTGTGATACCACACGAATGGTGACAGGCATTTGGAAGCAAACAAAACCTTATGTTTTTATGGATAATTTTTTGTTGCCGAAACAGATTGACCGGCCAAGCGCGAAAGATTATCTAATAGGTGAAATGGGCCGCTTAAAAGCGCGACTCGAACAATTTATGGACCGCACGATTACCGCGAGTGAGCTTTGCGAGAGTATCAAATTGTACAACTATAACCGGTCGATAATGCGCAAACTGTTTTCTTTGCATACCTGCCACCCTGAACTTCTGGGCAACAAGGATATGTACAATATTATTAAAACATCCATGTTGATGCCGAAAGAACTGCACACGAACATGATTGCGGAACTGTTGCAAATGCTCGAAAAGAAAGTGGATGACAACAAGTCCGGCGGCAAAAAATACAACATTCGTTTGTTGATGTCGGGCAAGGTCTGGGAACCGCCTGAAATAATGAATATCCTAGATAGTTTAGGCGCCGTGTCGGTAGGTGACGATTTTTGCACGGGCTACCGTTATATCGCGAATGATGTGCCCGAAACCGGCGAACCGCTAAGATCGCTGGCGGAACGCCAGTTCAGCCGTCTTCCCATCGCGGCCTTCGCCGGTAAATGCGGGGATAGAACTAACAGTATAATAAGAATGGTCGGGGAAACACATGCCGATGGAGTGCTTTTCGTTCACTTGAGATATTGCGAACCTGAAAATTTTGATTACCCGATGCTCCGCGACGACTTATCGGCATCCGGTATCCCAAATTTTCGTATTGAGACCGAAATAGGCGGCCTGCCTGTTGAAAACTATAACGAGCAAATAAAGACGTTTATTGATAGTTTGGGTGGAGGGGTATAAATGATCGAGAGCCCTTCTTTTAAGACGACGAACTTGTTTAAGAGAATGATGGCCGAGTATCTTGAACGGGGCGTTGCAGCTAAGGAGAAAGGCATACCTATTGCCTGGGTGACAGCTACTTTCCCGGTGGAAATAATTTATGCCGCCGGCTTATTTCCATATTACCCGGAAAATTTCGGCGCCCGCATCGCAGCCAAAAAAGTTGCCGCTGCCATATCCGCTGCCGCAGAGAAGCAGGGCTATTTTCCCGACCTCTGCGCTTACGCCAGGTGCGGTATTGGAAACGCTTTTTCCATTAAACGCCCGGTTGGCGAGGTTTTGAAGCCGGACGTGGTTTTTTGCTCCAACGCCCAGTGCGGCAGTTTGCAGAAATGGTTTGAAGCGGCCGGCAGGTATTATCAGGTGCCCTTTTTTCTGATCGATACGCCTCTGATCGAGAATACGCCAACTACTTTGATCAAGCGGTACATTGTTGATCAACTGCATGAATTGCTGGATTTTCTTGAGCTTTACACTGGGAATACGTTTAACTTCAGCCGTTTGGCTGAGGTTATATCCCTGTCTAACGAAGCCTGCCGCTTGTGGAATGAAATCCTCGAAATGGCAGCTTTAAAACCCGCTCCTTTCGGTTACTTTGACGCTTGTTATCACCTGGCGCCAATCGTTGCCTGGAGAGGCACCAAATGGGCGGTCGATTATTACAAGGAACTGAAAAAAGAGCTGGAAGAAAGGCTGGACAATAAAGTTTACGTTATCCCCGATGAGCGGTATAAGCTTTACTTTGACCATATCCCGGTGTGGCCGAGATTGCGCTGGTTCTCAAATCTGCTTTTGGAAAGGAAAGCGCTTGCCGTCGCTTCCCAATACACCCATGCCTGGGCTTGGCGGTTTGATTTGAACCGGCCTTTGGAAAGTCTTGTGAAAAATCATACCGAAGTGTTTATTAACAGGGGCTATGAGTACCGGCTCGAGCAAAAAATCAGTTTAATGAATGAGTTCAAGGTCGATGGATTTATCTTGTTTTCTAACCGCAGTTGCAAGCCAAAAGCGCTTGGCTTGTATGACAAGTACAATATTATCAGTGAGCGCACCGGCCTGCCCGGGGTAATATTTGAAGCGGATATGTCAGATGAGCGTTATTTTAATGAAGAATATATCAAGAAACTTTTCGGAGAGTTTTTTGACCGGCTTGAGCGGGAATCAACATGACTTTATATTAGAGGCGAGCATGAACTCGTTGATAAGCCCCATGTCCGTTATTTACATAAAGGATTTGCGGAATCCCCAAAACCCGGGGACTTTTTTTATTCTGTTTCAGTAGGCGCCAGGCAGGATTAATGCCTTTCCAGAAAGAAGTATAGAGGTGGGTGAAATCAAAGCGCACCGGCTACCATGTAGCAGCGCTGGAATCCTCCCCTGGCATTAAAGGAATTGGTTCGTGCCGGCCGGCTTGGCTGCAAGACGGGAGCAGGGGTGGCACGAAGATCAAAAGCAGGAAGGAGGTGGCCAAAGCGAACAACGGAGATAGGTTTTTCATTGTTGCGTATGGTCTAACCCCTATCACTTCGCCGACTGGCAGGTTTTTTACCTAGTGTTTGAACAGGTATTATTCGACCCCCTTCAATATGGGGTATGGCTATACTCAAGAGTAAATAAGGTATCAATACTTGCTAGAGGTGGTGGTCTCTGATGAAAAAAATAATGTCTGGAAATGAGGCTCTCGCTTACGGCGCTTACCTGGCTGGGATAAAAGTTGGCGCCGGTTATCCCGGTACGCCCAGTACTGAGGTTTTGGAAAATTACTCCCGTTATCCCGGCGCTTACGCGGAATGGTCACCAAATGAAAAGGTGGCGATGGACGTGGGGATCGGGGCGGCTTTAGGTGGAAAACGCGCCATGGTAACCATGAAACATGTCGGCTTGAATGTGGCGGCCGATTCCCTGTTTACTGTTTCCTACACTGGAACGAATGGCGCCTTGATTATTATCAACTCCGACGATCCCAGCATGCATAGTTCACAAAATGAGCAAGACAACAGGCACTATGCCAGAGCTTCCAAGGTAGTTATGCTTGAGCCGGCGGATTCCGAGGAAGCAAAGCGTTTTGTCAAAGTGGCGGTTGAAATTAGTGAGACATTCGATACTCCGGTAATTTTGCGGACAACTACCAGGTTGTCGCATTCCAGGTGTATCGTCGCATTGGAAGATGAACCGGCTGATATTGTAGTAGAGCCGGCTGCTTATGAGCGTAACGCGTCAAAGTATGTAATGGTGCCGATGAACGCCCGCCAACGCCGCTTGGTAGTGGAGGAAAGGCTTAAAAAGTTGGCGGAGTATGCCGAAACAACGCCAATCAATTTTATTGAGCCGGGCGGCGGCGATATTGGTGTTATTGCCGCGGGCGTAAGCTACCAGTATGCCAAAGAGGTTTTTCCCGAAGCAACCTTTCTAAAACTGGGAATGGTGTACCCCTTGCCTAAGCAGTTGATCCGCGATCTGGCGGGGCGGGTGAAGCAAGTTGTCGTGGTGGAAGAGTTGGACCCCTTCATTGAAGAACATGTACGACTGCTTGGTATTCCAGTTAAAGGACGAGAAGTGTTTCCCGGCATAGCTGAATTCAGCCAGGGAAGAGTGAGAAAACATGCTGCGGCTGCGGGGCTTGTGCCCAAGGTGGCTGATCCCCCGGCAGTACAGACTCCGCAGTTGCCGGTTAGACCGCCGATGCTTTGCCCCGGTTGCGCCCACAGGCCGGTTTTTTACGCTTTGCAGCGCCTTCGGGTAGCGGTAATGGGCGATATCGGGTGCTACACGCTGGGTGCCGCGCCTCCGCTTGGTTCCATGCATTCATGTATATGTATGGGTGCCAGTATCGGCAACGTGCATGGAGTTGACAGGGCAAAAGTAAAGGACCGCACTGCGGCGGTGATCGGTGACTCAACCTTTTTCCACAGCGGTATAGCGCCGCTCATTAATCTGATCAGTAATGGCGGCAACAGCACGGTAATTGTCGTTGACAACCGGATCACGGCCATGACCGGCCACCAGCCGCACCCGGGCACCGGCTGGACGCTGATGGGCAAAGAAGTGCCGAATGTCAGCATCGATGCCCTGGCGCGCGCCGTTGGTTTTAAGAAAGTAGATGTGATCAATCCTTATGATTTCAAACTTGTTCTGGATACAATCCGGGATCATACAAGTTCGGATGAACCTTCGTTGATTGTTTCACAGTATCCATGCGTGCTTAATATCAGGGAAAAGAAACCGGCTCCGACAGTGGATCTGGATGCCTGCAACGAGTGCGGCACTTGCCTCCGCATCGGGTGTTCGCCGATGACCAAGGTGGACGGCGGGGTGGCGATAGATCCCGCTCTCTGCATCGGCTGCGGTTTCTGCGCCAGTGTATGTCCCCAGAGCGCCATTAAGGTTCCCAGTTGAGGAGGTAGTGAGGATGAAAAATAAATACGACTTCCTGTTTGCCGGAGTTGGCGGCCAGGGAACTATCCTGGCCAGCGATATACTCTCCGAAGTCGGTATGCGCAGCGGTTATGACGTTAAAAAGTCCGAAGTGCACGGGATGTCGCAGCGGGGCGGGGCAGTGGAGAGTCATGTCCGCTGGGGAGAGAAAGTTTATTCACCGCTTATTGAGGAAGGAAATACCGACTTCCTGCTTGCTTTCGAAATGCTTGAGGCTGCCAGATGGCCCCATTTTACCGCGGCAAACACAGTCGCCTTAATCAACCGCCACCAGATCTTTCCTCCGAGTGTTAACCTTGGACAGGCCAAGTACCCGGAGGAAAATGAGATAGAAAGTATTCTTGCCGGCGCCGGAGCAAAGGTTGTCTGGGTAGACGGAGCGGCAAAGGCGCTGGAATTGGGGAACGCCGCCCTTGGCGGGGTTGTTTTAATTGGCGCGCTTTCCACATATTTGGACGAACCCGTTGAAGTATGGGAAAAAACCATAGTTGAACTTGTTCCGGCCAAATTTAAGGAATTAAACGTGCAGGCTTTCAGAGCCGGCCGGGAATTAATGCAAAAGTAGCTGGAACTAATCAGGAGTCAGGAGTCAGGAGTCAGGAGACAGGAGTCAGAATGAGAGAATGGTTTATGGTCTTGAAATATTCTGACTACTGACTACTGACTACTGACTACTAGATAGATGGATCAAGGAGGAAAAGAAGATGGCGTTTTATGAGTTTGAAGGGAAAAAGCCTGTTGTTGACGAGAGCAGCTATGTGCACCCGGAAGCCACGATCATTGGTGACGTTACGATTGGGGAAGGCTGTTACATTGGTCCGGGGGCAAGAATCCGGGGAGACTGGGGCGCTGTCGTGATCGGTCCCGGCTCCAATGTGCAGGAGAATTGCGTCATTCATGTGCTTCCCGGGGAAACTGCCATACTTGGTCCAAGAAGCCATATCGGACATAACACAGTTCTGCATACTCCCAGACTGGGAGAGCATGTGCTGGTCGGGATGGGAGCGGTAGTCATGGATTTTGCCACTATCGGGGACGGGTGCTGTGTCGGCGCAGGCGCTGTAATAACCGCGAAGACGGATATACCGCCCGGCAAGTTGGTGTTGGGAGCGCCGGCTAAAGCAGTAGCGGATATTAAAGAGGGGATGCGGAAATCACTTGAAGAAGCAACGGGTTATTACCTGGCGCTGCCGCCCCGCTGTCACCAGTCTTTAAGACAGGTATCGCCAGAGGATTGCCGGGCAGTAAAAAGTTCCTAGGTTTTAAAGTTGCCTCTTTGCTTGACAATTTCCGAAATGGCCTGGGAGCGGCTTTTTACGCCCATTTTACGGTAGATGCTGCGCAAGTGAGTTTTTACCGTGTCCACAGCCAGGTGGGTTTTTGCCGATATTTCCTTGTTTGACAAGCCCTGGCTTAGGTACTTGAGAATCTCATCTTCTCGCGGAGTAAGATTTTTATTGTCATCTTTCATTATTGTACGTGACTGTTTGAAAGAGCCTTGAGCTAACCTGGCATAATCGCTAACCAGTTGATCGATCAGGGCCGGGTCAATTACCGTTTCGCCGCGATACGCCTGGTGAACGCTTTCCACAAGCTTTTCTTGTGTCGCTTGCTTTAGCATATACCCGGTCGCCCCGGCTTGCAGGGAAAGCCTGACCGACTCCGCGTCTTCGAAAATGGTAAGCATAATTACCTTTATTCCGGGCACGCGGGAAGTTATTTCACGGGTGGCTTCAATACCGTTCATTTTTTGCATTTTGATATCCATGAGAACAACATCCGGGACGTTGCGCGTGACGAATTCCAACGCGTCTTCAGCGTTCGAGCAGCAGCCGATAATGTCGATATCCTGCCTTGGCCCCAACATTGCGACCAGACCTTCCCGGATCATTGGATGATCATCAACAATCAGCAGCTTAATACTGGACACCGTAGCACCCCCTTAGTTGGCAAGCGGAGTAGGCACCTGGACCGTAACTGTTGTACCCCAGCCGAGCTGGGATTCTATTTTAAAAGTTCCTCCCAGAAGGGTGAGCCGTTCCTGGATATTTGCCAAACCCAGGTTGCCATACGGGTCATCCCGGCTGGGAGGCGTTAAATTGAAACCGGTGCCGTTGTCCTTGACCACCAGCACAGTGCTTTCCTCGCCGTTAACCAGGGTGACCTGAGCCCTGGTGGCCTGGGAATGTTTGATTACGTTTGCCAGGAGTTCCTGGACGATGCGGTATAACGTTAATTCAATATTAGCCGGCAACGGTTGTTTTTGGTTTTCCATCACCAGTTCAAAATCGATCTGGCTTTCTTCCTGCAGCGTGCGGACAAGTGCCCGGAGCGCGGGGCCAAGCCCGTAGGTGTCGAGCATCACCGGCCTCAGGTTGTATACAATTCTGCGTATTTCCTGAATTTGCTGTCCGAGCAAGTCTTGTATTTTGATTAGTTCGTTTTTATTAGTATCGTCGCTGCTGGTGGATATGGCAAGCAACTGAATCCGGTACCAGATTCCCAGCAGGGCCTGGATGGCCCCGTCGTGGATTTCCGACGCGACTCTTTTGCGTTCATCTTCCTGGACGCAAATAAACTTTTCTAAAAGCTGTTGCAAGAGTTTTTCTTTTTTGGCCAGAGCGTCCACAAGCTTGGTATTTTCCATGGCAATTGAAGTCCCTTTAGCGATTGCGGAAAAAATCGCTACTTCTTCTTGATTAAATTGCTTGTCATGAACCGGCCGGTCCACCTGCATGATCCCGAGTACGCTGTTTTTGGAAATGAGCGGGATCAAGAGCACTCTCGCGTATGAAAAATTATTTATAATTTCCTGAGGAAGACCGCTTTCGATATTGTTCGGGGTTAACACCACCGGCTTTTGATCTCGCATCGCCTTGATAAACGCCGGGTATGGGGCAAGACCTTTTTGCGCCCTGAATTTCTTTTTGAGTTCTTTGTCAAAACTACCCACACCGACAGCAGGTATAATTGTCTGATCGTTTTCGTTAAATAGGAAAATAGCGCAGCGAGCGTTAAAAAGATCGGCGGTGATCTGGGAAACTACATGCAGGATCTGATTTAAGTTTAGGGTTGAACCGATAGTGCACACTGTTTCAAGCAAGACAGATAGTTTCCTTAAATTCCGGTCTTTTTGCCTGCCGAAAACAGAATCTTGAATAATGTTGACAATATGGATTCCAAGAGAAGTGGCTTTGTTAAGATAGTTTTGCGCTGTCGCGGGTGAGGCGCTGAAAACGCCGATTTCCATTTTGCTGGCAGTATCGCATGCCCGCAGAATGACTGAAATTGAGGTAAAAGACGAAGGCTGTAATGAATCCATTGTTTCCGCCGGATTATGACTCGCGCCAAACTCGTCCATATATTTGCCGTAAAAAATACCTGCCGGTGACCGTTTCTCGCATAAACCTTTTCTTGAAACCTGCAGGCAGGCGGTTTGTTTATTATTAATGTACAAAATCAACCCCGCGTGCGCAAATTCAAACGAGTCGACGGAAAAGCTTAGAGCTTCCTTAATAGCAGGACATGTTTTTTTTATATCGTCGAATTTAGAGTTGATTTTGCATACCATTAGCAGTTCGGGATGTTCCGCGTTGCTGTTGGTCATGCTAAACTTATCACCACCTGTGCGGCTTGAATTCCTTAGCACTTATTGTCATAGTTATTAATTTGACGTTTAAATAAAAAATCCTCTATTTTTTCGGCATTTCTAACACTAAAGAATTAGCCCGGTTATTATTTTTCCATCCTTTCTAGCGATTTTTTTTATCCGGTCGATTACTTATAATTTATTGAAAATCAGTAATCTTGCATAAAACTACTAACATATGTTCAAAATGGGTATTTGACAGAATTTTCAGATTGAATAAATATTTCGAATAGTTTAAAACAATAACAGCATCATAACGGTAACCTGAATTAGATACTTTGAGATATTAATCTGCATCTCGTCATGTTAGTGCCATTCACCAGCTTATCATCAATAATTTTTTCATAGAGTAATTGATTTGGCGCTTCATTTTATGTGATTTGGTGTATCCCATGTGTATCTCCTTATTCTAGAGACTATGGACAGGGTTACCTGCTGCGCAACACTAATGTAATTATAAAAATATTTTTAATACTTATTATGTTGCTTTAAATATAAAATATATTAAAATAAGATAGTAGTTAGCATAGCAAACAGAAACTTGTATGGAAAAAGAATTGTTTAAATCTTTTTATTTATTTTTTTTATGATTAAAATAACCCTGGTCAATAGTTTAACTTTACAATAGTTGGGAGGCTTATATGTTTAAACGCTACCATATTCCTATTGCTGTAAATGACCTGGTTATGATTTTGTATTGTTGCGGGCATTTGAGAGATTAAAAGGTTATTTAAGATTGAAAGCAAATTAGGAGTATTTGGCAAAAGTTTAAACTAAATCAAAAAAAGAGCATCAAAGCAAATATATTCTAAATCTTTGTTAAATTTCCAGTGAGTTTATAGGGGTGGGGGTCGATTCTATAGGGTTTGTAGCTGGAAATTCACAAATTTAAACCTTTCAAAAAAATTATGCGGGGGGAAGAAGATGAAGAGTTTTCATGGAGGAGTGCACCCTGATGACAGCAAAAGGTATACCGCTGCCAAGCCGATTGAAACGGCGCCTCTCCCGGAAAAGGTAATTATACCTTTGAGGCAGCACATCGGAGCACCGGTTTCGCCAATTGTAAAAAAGGGTGACACGGTAAAAAAAGGTCAATTGATAGCACAATCCGACGCTTTTGTATCCGGCAATGTACATGCTTCAATATCAGGCAAGGTTCTTGAGATCGCAGATTATCCGCATTCAGTGTTCGGAAGCTGCATGTCTATAGTTATAGAAAACGATGGTCAGGATGAATGGGTTGAAGGAATTCCGGTTCAAAGACAGTGGGAAAAACTTGACCCGAAAGAACTGTCCGGGATCATCCGGGAGGCCGGTATTGTTGGAATGGGCGGAGCTACTTTCCCCACTCATGTAAAATTGGCGCCTCCGCCGGATAAAAAGATTGACACTTTTATCTTAAACGCAGCCGAATGTGAACCATATTTAACGGCAGATTACAGGGCTATGCTCGAGTACACGGACAAAATTGTAACTGGTGTGCTGATTACCATGAAAGTGCTTGGAGTGAGCACCGGTTATGTTGGCGTTGAAGACAATAAACCTGAAGCGGTAAAGGCTTTGCAAAGCGCTTTTAGCGGCACCCAGGTTAAGGTTGTGGCTCTTCCGACAAAATATCCGCAAGGCGCGGAAAAGATGCTCATTAAGGTGCTGACCGACCGTGAAGTTCCATCAGGCGGGTTGCCGATGGATGTTGCTACCGTGGTTCAAAATGTCGGCACCGTAATCGCGATAAGTGACGCGGTGACTAAAGGGATACCTTTGATTGAAAGAGTGCTTACGGTCAGCGGAAGCGCTGTTAAAGAACCCAAAAACCTGCTGATGAGGGTAGGATCCACGTTTGCCGACGCGCTGAATTGTTGCGGAGGACTTAGCAGCGAACTAGTTAAAATAATTAGCGGCGGGCCGATGATGGGTTTTGCTCAATCTACTGTAGACATACCGGTTATTAAAGGAACATCCGGCATTTTGTTCTTGAGTCAAAAAGATGTCAATAACAGCAAAGAGTCCGCGTGTATCCACTGCGGCCGCTGTGTAGAGGTATGTCCAATGGGTTTGAATCCCAGCATGCTAAGTATTCTGGGCGAACGCCAGTTGTACGAGGAAGCAAAGGATGAGTATGACCTGCTGGACTGCATGGAATGCGGTAGTTGTGTTTATCAATGCCCCGCGAAGCGTAACATCGTCCAATATATAAGGTATGCCAAAGCGCAAAATGCAATCCAGGCACAAAAAGAAAAAGCAAAGGTGGCTGTATAGAATGGTAAATGAAGAGAGTCTAAAAATGAATCTTCTCACTGTCTCGCCGTCACCACATATAACCTCAAATGAATCCATACCTAAAATTATGTGGTCGGTGAGCGCGGCATTGGCGCCGGCAGTAATTTTCGCCGCCTGGTACTTCGGTATGCCAGCCATAATTACAATGCTGGTGGGAGTTGTTTCAGCGGTCGCAACCGAATATGTGGTGCAGACAATAAGAAAAAAAGAAATCACCGTAAATGATGGCAGCGCATTTTTAACAGGACTTTTACTAGCTATGTGTCTTCCTCCCAATCTTCCCTGGTATATGACCGCGTCAGGGTCGTTCCTGGCGATTGCTGTCGCCAAGCACTCCTTGGGAGGCCTCGGGTACAACATATTCAACCCGGCGCACATCGGCCGCGCCGCGTTAATGGTTTCATGGCCTATTGCCATGACCACATGGACAAAGATGACAACCCAGATTGATGTGGTTTCCAGCGCCACCCCGCTGAACATTTTAAAGCAGCAGGGATACGCCAAGTTAATTGAAACATTCGGCGACGCGCCTAATATGTACAAAGCAATGTTGATAGGAACGCGCAACGGCAGTATCGGCGAAACGTCCGCGATTCTGCTGATACTTGGAGGTCTTTTCCTGATTTATAAAGGTTATGTGAAATGGGAAGTCCCTGTTGTAATGATCGGCACCGTGGGAATATTAACCTGGGTGTTCGGTCCGTCCGGATTATTTACCGGAGACGCGATATTCCACATGTTGGCCGGGGGATTGATGATCGGCGCATTCTTTATGGCAACCGACATGGTTACCATTCCAATTACCCGCAAGGGACAAATTATTTTTGCCCTGGGCGCCGGCCTGCTAACCGTCCTTATTCGCTTAAAAGGCGGTTATCCCGAAGGCGTATGCTATTCCATTCTTTTAATGAACTGTGTAACGCCTTTGATTGACCGCTATGTAAAACCAAAAAAATTCGGAGCGAGGAGGTAGTTAAATGTCTGCCGGGCATGATGAAGGAAACAACAGCATTTTAAAAATCGCGTTAAACCTGGCCATGGCCTGCTTTGTTTCAGGGTTGATTATAGCCGGTATTTATTTTATAACAGCCGACGCGGCGGCGCAAAAGGCTGTGGAATTAAAAAATTCCGCGATGAAAGCCCTGGTCCAGGACGCAAATAAATTTGAACCGATAGAAGGCCGTGAAGGCTGGTTTAAAGCGGAAAAAGACGGAAAAACCATTGCGTATGTAGTAACGTCGGAAAGCAAAGGTTTCGGCGGAGCCATAAAAATGCTGGTCGCCGTAACTAGCGACGGAAAAGTGCTCAATTACGACATCACTGGTCACAACGAAACCCCCGGCCTTGGCGACAAGGCAAATCTGGAACCATTCAAGAGTCAGTTTAGAGGTAAGAAGGCTGAACAATTAACGGTAGTGAAAGATCCCGCCAACAAAGAGAATATTCAAGCCATGACAGGCGCTACAATTTCTTCCAGAGCCGTAACCAACGGTGTTAAAAAAGCGGTAGAAGAAGTTGTAGAGTTTACGGGGGGGAAATAATATGACAGAATTATGGAATATATATAAAAAAGGATTGGTTTTGGAAAACCCGATTTTCGTCCTGGCGCTAAGCCTATGCCCTGCGCTGGCGGTTACCAGCTCCGTTCTAAATGCTCTAACCATGGGCTTGACGGTCCTTTTTGTGATAACTTGCAATAATGTTTCCGTTTCCATAATCAGGAACCTTGTCAACCCCAAAGTGCGTGTTCCGGTGTATATTGTTTCTATTGCCACTATAGTTACCGTGGTGCAGTTGTTATTGCAGGCGTATTTCCCGCTCCTTTACAAAGCTTTGGGCATATACCTGGCGCTGGTCGTGGTTTTCGCCATCATTCTGGCAAGAGCCGAGGTTTTTGCCTCCAAGAACGGTGTCGTACGTTCGTTCTTTGACGGTTTGGGAATGGGGTCCGGCTTCTGCATCGCCATGGTGATAATCGGGTCTATCCGTGAAATCATAGGGGCCGGTACGTTTTTAGGTATTCAGGTCATGCCTGCTTCATACAACGCTCCGCTTATGCTAATCCTGCCCGCAGGCGCATTTATATTAATTGGTTATTTGGTTGCGTTATGTAAAATGTGGGTCCAGCATATTGAAAAACAACAATCCAAGGCTTAGGGAGGGAGAGCATTGTGGAATATTTAACACTATTTATTAGTGCGGTAATTGTAAATAACTTTGTTTTGACAAGATTTTTAGGCTTGTGTATCTTCTTTGGAGTTTCCAAGAACTTTAGCGCGTCTTTAGGTATGGGCATGGCGGTTACGTCGGTTATTACGCTGAGTTCAACGCTGGCCTGGCTGGTTTACACCTTTGTTTTGGTGCCGTTTAAGTTACAATTCCTGACAACAGTTGTTTTCGTCCTGCTTATCGCCTCCTTTGTGCAGTTATTAGAGATGATTATCAAGAAGCATGTGCCGACTCTATACAACATGTGGGGGGTTTACCTTCTGTTAATCGCGACTAACTGTATAGTGCTCAGCGTGCCCCTCTTAAATGTTGAGTCCAGCTTCTCATTAGGTAAAAGTATTGTACACGCTATCGGATCCGGTGTGGGGTTCGGCGTGGCTATCGTTCTGATGGCAAGTTTAAGGGAAAAGCTGAGACTGGCCGACGTGCCGAAGGCGCTGGAAGGGTTAGGAGTCGCTTTTATCCTGGCTGGTATGCTGGCGCTGTCCTTCCTTGGTTTTTCCGGCATGATAGCTCTTTAAGAGCTGGAAAGGAGATGTGAGTAAATGCAAATCGCCCTAATGGTTTTGATAGTTATGCTGCTCACGGGAGTAGTATTTGGCTTTGTTCTCGCGTTTGCGAATAAAAAGTTTTCTATAGAAGTAAACCCGTTAATCCATATAGTTGAGGAGGCATTGCCCAAGGGTCAGTGCGGCGCCTGTGGTTTTGCCGGATGTATGGCCTATGCGGAAGCCGTGGTATTGAATCCGGATGTGCCTCCAAACATGTGTGTTCCCGGTAAGGCGCCTGTCGCAAAAATTGTAGGTGAGTTGACCGGCAAGGCCGCTCCCGCGGTAGATCCCAGAATTGCTCATGTCAGGTGCTCCGGTTCCCCCGGAGTAGCGGTCATAAAGTACCAGTATAAGGGTGTTGAGGATTGCGCGGCGGCTAATTTGCTGCAGGGCGGTCAGAAAAGCTGCCAATACGGCTGTCTCGGGTTTGGGACATGCGTGAAGAATTGTCCTTTCGGCGCGATGACGATGCTGCCCAGCGGCCTTCCCCATGTTGATCCGGAAAAGTGCACTGGTTGCGGCAAGTGTGAATCTGTATGTCCCAAGGGTGTTATCGAAATGCTGTTGGTCGGCGCGAAAGTCGGCGTTAATTGCAACTCAAAAGACAAGGGCGCTGTCGCGAAGAAAAACTGCGCCGCCGCCTGCATTGGCTGCGGCCTATGCAAGAAGAACTGCGAGCATGACGCAATCAAGCTGGCGAACAACTTGGCAACGGTTGATTATAAAATATGCATGGAAAAATGCGACAATCCTACATGCCTTGCTAAATGTCCCACAAAAGCGATCGAAGCTGTCGTAAAAGATTCTGTTGCGCAAAAAGTTGCAGTTTAACGTTATAGGAAAGGGGACACACCTCTCTTAAAAGCCTGACTTTGGGTCGGAGGAATGTCCCCAAAATATCAACTAATTATACGATATTGTCCAAATTTATTTCGAGTAGGTGTAGTTTGCATTTACTAAGGTTGATTAACTTAAAAATGCGGACTACACCATCTTGTATTGAACGGCATATAAAAAAGCTGCTCCGGGCATAATAATTCAGCCTTTCCTTTCGACAATCGCAATGAACTTATTATTTCCTACCATTGCTAAGACTTCCCCGGCTCCGCATTTATTAGGTTTTACTTTAATAAAAAAGAAGCTTCCGTGTAGCGGCAATAACCGGGGTGTTGGAAGGGGCTATAATTTTGGGGCATAAATAAGCGGCGAGTTTGTTCTTGGTGAGGTGTAAAAATAATTGAAGCGTTGGCGTCTGGTTATAAGTTTATTATTTGTTATTTTTGCCTGTTCGGGTTGTGGGCTAAAGTCTGCGCAACTTAAGGAATTTACTGATGAAAAATTTATTATGGATACGTTGATCCAGGTAACTCTATACAGTGATGATGAACAGAGAGGAAAGGAAGCTCTGGATAAAACGTTTGCCGAATTTGAGAAGATTAATAATTTAACTGATAGATTTCCAAAAGAAGGGAAAAATGCTTCCGCGTCCAGCGACGTGATCAAGATCAACGAAAATGCCGGAATTAAGCCTGTTCAGGTTAGCGCCGATACCCTTAACATTGTTCAACGCTCGCTTTATTACGCGCAGTTGTCCGGCGGTTCTTTTGATATTACAGTTGGACCAATTATGGACCTGTGGGGTTTTGGAAAAAACGTGCAGCGCGTTCCCTCTGATGAGCAGATTAAAAAGGCGCTGAGCCTGGTGGACTACAGGAAAGTCATGGTTGATCCGAATAATGGGACGGTTTATTTGCAAAAGCCGGGCATGAGTTTGGATTTTGGCGGTGTCGCCAAGGGTTATGCCACAGAAGAGGCTGCTAAGATTCTCAGGGAATCAGGCATAGAGCATGCCATAATCAATGCCGGGGGAAATGTGTACGCTTTGGGCACCCGGCCGGACGGCACACCGTGGCGTGTCGGTGTCCGGGACCCGCGCGACGAAGATGGGCTTATAGCTGTTTTATCAGTAAAAGACACATCAGTAGTAACATCAGGTGATTACGAGCGGTATTTCGAAGAAGGTGGCGTTCGTTACTCCCACCTGATAGATCCGTCCACCGGGAAACAGGCCCGGGATTTAATGCAAACCACAGTGGTTGCAGAATCATCTACTGACGCCGATATTATTAATAAACCGTTGTTTGTGCTGGGTCCTCAGCGCGGGATGAGTTTAGCCAAGAGCCTTCAAGGTATTGGAGCCATCTTTGTCGGCGCGGACAAGCAAGTGACTTTCACCGATAATTTAACAAACCAATTGGAATTCACTGGTAATGGCGGTTACCAAATTATCAATCAGCAATAGAATTAGAAATTATTGCCAGTTAATTAGACGTAATTGTGAAAAATGACTGCTTGGTGAGGTCTATGAAAAACCTTAATTATTACATTATGGCAGGTCTCCTGGCGCTGGCGCTGATTAGTTTCGGAGTGTCGCATCTGGTGCAGCGCCAGATGGCGGAGGGGGATTTGAGGCTGGAGATATACGCAAACGGCCAATTATACCAAAAAATAAGCTTGTCCGAAACAATCACTGAAGAAATTAAAGTGATAAATGCAGACGGGCATTATAACGTGGTTGAAATTGAAAAAGGAAGAGCCAGGATTAAAGAGGCCGACTGTCCCAATCAAGTATGTGTCAAAACGGGATGGGTCAGTCAACCCGGCCAAATAGCCGTGTGTGTGCCAAATAAGTTTAATATCGCTGTTAAGGGAAAATCCAATAAGGTGGACACCATCTCCTACTGAGTGTCAAAAGAAGTGAGGGTTGAATACGTATAATACAAGGCGTATTACATATATTTCTATATTTATTGCCATGGCCACCGTTTTAAACATAATCGAAAGAGCAATAGTTATTCCCGGCGCAAGTCCCGGTATTAAACTGGGCTTGGCCAATATCATGGCTTTATTGTCTATAATGATGCTGGGAAGCAAGGACGCTATAATAATTGTCGCCGTCAGATGTTTTCTGGGGGCTTTGGTGGGAGGCAACCCTGTAAGTTTTTTATTTAGTATCACAGGGGGCGTGCTCAGTATTTTGGTCATGGTTATAATGTGGAAATATTTAAATAAATATGTCAGTATTGTCAGTATAAGTATGGTTGGCGCCGTGTTTCATAACATAGGGCAGTTGTTTGTAGCCAGTGTGGTCGTGCATGATTTTTCCGTTTACATTATTTTGCCTATACTGATGATATCAGCTATAATAACTGGTTACATTGTTGGTGTTGTAACAAAGCAATTATACAAGTCCTTGGGTAGTATAAATACCAAGTAGTCAGTAGTCAGTATTCAGTAGTCAGAATAAAAGAATAAATGAATAAAAGAATAAATGAATTGTTTAACGTCCTTATATTCCCCGTGAATGCTGATTACTGACTTCTGTACGTCTGTATAATTAGCCATAAAATATTGTCTTAAATTATTCTGACTACTGACTCCTGAATTCTGAATACTTTGAGATAGGATGGCGAGGCAAGTGAAAAAGGAAGCGGAAGGCATCGTTATGGCGATAGACGGCAAAATAGCGAAGGTGCGAGCGAGCAGGCACAGTGATTGTGACAGCTGCGGGGCATGCCCCGGAGATAAGGCCACGGTCATGGATGTTTACAACCGGGCTGACGCCAAGGTGGGACAGAGGGTCGTTATAGAAATACCTGAAGCCAATATGTTAAAAGCAGCCTTTGTTGTTTACATGTTGCCTCTGTTAACAACCTTTATGGGTTACTTGATTGGTGTATGGATTTCACAAAAGTATGGATTTCCGGCGTTGTTGACGGAGGTTAGCGCAAGCGTCGCCGCTTTTGTTCTGACACTTTTATATATTAAATTTTTTGACAGGTCCATGACGAAAATAAAAATGATGCCGGTCATTACGGAGATTTTATCTGAGAAGTGACCACAATCCCCAGGCGAAATGACCTGGGGATTTCCCTCTAACTATTTCGGCTCGGGTTGTTTCTAACACCAAAGAATTAACCCTTCGCACGTTTTATTAATAGCCATTTTCCATCCTTTCTAGCGATTTTTTTTAACTGGCTGATTCCTTATAATTATATTTACAGTAGCCATACCCTGAATTTATTCGGCGCGGCGCGTATGATCATCAAATGCTATGATGCCGGAGAAGACTCCTGCGGTGATGGATGAAAAATAAATAATTAAAAGAAGGATAATTTTTTAAAAAGTATAATTATATATAAGTAGATAAATAAAGAAGAATGAAAAGGGGGGGCAGTTTAGCTTTGATTTTTGCAGGCGTACTTAAAGGAAAAGTGGCAATTGTCACCGGGGCTAGGATGGGTATCGGTGAAGCAATTGCAGTAGGTTTGGCTCAGGCGGGAGCTGATTTGATGCTGATAAGCCGCCGTATTAGCGAAGATGATGAAGTTGTTAAGAGCTGTAAGGCGGAAGGCGTCAAGGTGGAAGTCATGCAAGTTGACGTGTCGAATCGTGAGCAAGTAGATGCGATGGTTGCCCAGACAATTGAGAAGTTGGGCAAAGTGGATATCCTTTTCAATAACGCTGGGGTCAGCAAGCCTGGAATGCTCTGGAACATAACTGATGATCAGTGGGACATGGTAGTGGATATCAACCTTAAGGGAACATTTAACTGCATCGCCGCCGTGGCCAAGCCGATGATGGAACAAAAGAGCGGGGCGATTATTAATGTCACATCTTCAGCCGGTCTGCTGGGCACAATCGGACAAGTTAACTATACGGCAGCGAAGGGTGGAGTTTTGGCTTTGACGAAGTCATGCGCCAAGGAACTCGCGCCTTATCAAATTACTGTCAATAATATTGCTCCGATGGCTGAAACAGACATGACCAGAAAGATTATGACGGACCCCAAAATAGCCCCGACCTATCTGGCGCGCATTCCGATGAAACGTTTTTGCAAACCTGATGAAATTGTGCCATGTATTGTTTTTCTGGCTTCGGACGGCGCACGCTATATCACCGGGCAAACGATTTGTATTGACGGTGGTATGGTCATGCCTTCATAATATAACTGACTGGATGTTTATTACAGACGGTTAGGAACTTTTTATCGGGAGGGTAAAATATGCCAAAAGATGTAGCTGTAATCGGTGTCGGCCAAAGCGCTTTCGTGCGCGGCTACCAGGGCTCAATTAGAGAACTGGCTTTTGAAGCCTTCAGAGAGGCCATGCAGGATGCAGCAATCACTGTTAAGGATGTCGGGGCGTCAGTGGTTTGCTCCGCGCCTGAGTATGACAAGCAGCGCACTCCGTCGGGGTTGATTGCCGAGTATCTCGGACTTAACCCGCAGCCCACATTTATTGTGGAGAATGTTTGCTCGTCAAGCACGTCCGGCATAAGAGTGGCTTATGGCCTAATCAAGTCCGGACTGCACGATGTGGTGGTTGTTCTGGGATTCCAAAAAATGTCCGAGATCACTTCCGCCGATTCCCAGGAGCGGATGGGACGCGGCGCGGACATTATGTTTGAGTCGCCGTTCGGCACCTTGATGCCCGCGTATTACGCCATGCATGCCAGGGGGCACTTCGCCAAATACGGCACCACTGAAGAGGATCTGGCGCTAATCAGGGTTAAGGCGGCTAGTTACGGCGTGCTTAATGAGAAGGCGGTCTACCGTAAAGCGGTAACCCTGGAGCAGGCGATGGAAGCCGGCCCGGTTTGCAGCCCGCTTAAAGTTTTTGACTGCTGCGCAAACGCGGACGGCGCGTCCTGTGTTATTATGGCCAGCGCGGACAAGGCTAAGGAAATTTGCAAAGAGCCTGTATATATTCTGGGATTGGGAGCGGCGACCGCGCCGATGAACGTTACCGGCCGGACTACTTTCGCCGGTCTTGATTGCGCCAGGCTGGCCGCCAAGGAAGCTTATGAAATGGCCGGCGTAGGCCCTCAGGATATTGATGTGGCCGAAGTTCACGACTGCTTTACAATCGCTGAGATGATGGCTTATGAGATGCTAGGTTTTGCCGAACCCGGCAAAGGGCCGGAACTCATCCGTAATCGCGAGACCTACAAAGAAGGTAAAATACCTGTTAACGTTGACGGCGGCTTGTTGTCGAAAGGTCACCCGATCGGCGCGACCGGCGGTTCGCAGGTGCGCACCATAGTGCTTCAACTGCGCAACAAAGCAGGCGCGATTCAAGTGCCTGGCGCTGAAATAGGCTTGGTTCACAATATTGGCGGCGTTGGTATTTATGGAAACGTCATTATTTTCGGGAGGTAAAGATAATGGGATTTGAGCGGTTCGGAAGTAAAAGTTTCACGTCTCAGGCCAAGGTAGCGGAATTTGTTGACTACTTGGACAAGGGCGAAGTGGCATATACAAAGTGCCGGACCTGTTCCCAGGCCTATTTCCCCCCGCGGGCAGACTGCGCTAATTGCCTGGGCAACGACATGGAGTGGAAAGCAATCGAGGGTAACGGCACAATAGCGACCTTTACTCATACGATGTATGCTCCCACCGGCTTTGAGGCCGAAGCCCCCTATACTATTGTAGTGGCGGAGTTCGGCGACGTTAAGGTTTTAGGACGGATGAGCAAGAGCGTGCCTGTTGAATCGTTATCAGTAGGCATGTCTGTTAAAGTAGAGGTTGTCAAGTTGCCTGACGGACAAGTTACCTACGAGTTTCTGCCGGCTTAGAGGATAAATCCGACCTGAATGAGGGTATGATAGTATTTGAATCGGCCTAGGCTGGTAGAGGAATATTCTCACAGATTAAGGGGGTGGTTTTTAAAACAAGTTACTGCCACCTTTGATAAGCGGTTTACTAGTTGTGAGTTTATATTGTGATAACTTGCTTATTATTTATTAAAAAATAGGAGGATGAATATGGATATTTATAAGTGGCCCCGCGAGGAAGGCATTAAGAACCACGATCTTTTCGGCGACGAGCATTTTGGCACAATGGATCAGGCCCCGTGTGTAGTATATGACAAGAGGCCGGTTGTGGATCCGAAAGGCAACGAAGTTAAGGGCCTGTACACCATTTGGTTAACCCTTAACAACCCCAAACAGTTCAACTCGTACACCACCGAGATGGTGAAAGGCGTTATCGCCGGCTTGCACCGCGCTTCGATGGACCGTGAGGTAGTGGCCGTTATCTTTACCGCTGTCGGCGACAAGGCGTTCTGCACCGGCGGCAACACTGTTGAATACGCCCACTATTACAGCATGAAGCCGCACGAATACGCCCTCTACATGGACCTCTTCAATGCCATGGTTGACGCTCTCTATATGTGCAAGAAGCCGGTTATCTGCCGGGCGAACGGAATGCGCGTAGCCGGCGGCCAAGAAATCGGCATGGCCACCGACATCACCATTTCTTCCGACATGGCCATTTACGGCCAGGCTGGCCCCCGCCACGGTTCTGCTCCGGCCGGCGGCTCCACCGACTATATCATGTGGTATCTGGGCGCTGAAAAAGGTATGTGGAACTGCATTTCCTGCGAAATGTGGAGCGCCTATAAAATGGAAAACAACGGCATGATCACCAAAGCCCTGCCGATTCTCAAAAAAGACGGCAAGTTCATCAGAAACCCACAGGTTATTACAGACAAGTACATTGAAGACGGCGCTGTCGTATACGGCGAATTCAAGACCGGCGCCGAGGCGAAGGAAGCCAAAGCCCTTATCGCAGAATGTGAAACCGACTTCTCACTGGTCGACGCCGAAATCAACAAGCTGGTCTGGACCTTCACCAACCTTATGCCGCAATGCTTGATGTTCTCCATCGACGGCATCCGCCAGAAGAAAAAATATTTCTGGGATATGTCCAAGCTGCCTAACAGACACTGGCTGGCTGCAAACATGAACGGTGAAGCTTATCTCGGCTTCAACGCTTTCAGCAACAAGAAGCTCACCGGCGGCGTAGACGTTTGCGACTTCATCGAATACCGCCGGATGTGCGCGGAAGGCAAGCCGTTTACTCAAGAACTGCTTGATGCCGTATTGCCGAAGCGTGTTTAATAGCAGATTGATATCTTAAACCGAAATCTGAAGAAGTTTATTAAAACTGAAGCGAAGGGGTGGCTAACGCCCCTTCGCTTGTAACGGGAAGGAGGTTTACTCTTGAGCTACGAATTTGTAAAGGTGAAAAACGAGGGCGGTATTGTAAATATCACCCTGGACAAAGCTCCGCTGAATGTCCTCAATATCGCCATGATGGAAGAGTTAATCCTCGCCTTTAAATGGGCGCAGCAGGAAGAAGGGCAAATAATCCTTCTGGACGCGGCCGGCAAGGCCTTTTCAGCGGGAGTGGATGTGGGCGACCATACGCCGGACAAGGTTGACGCGATGATCGACGTTTTCGACCGGCTGCTGCTGACCATGTACGAGATGGAAAAACCGATTGTCTGCGCGGTGAACGGGGCGGCCCTCGGCGGCGGCTGCGAACTGGTGATTTTCAGTGACGTGGTTGTCGCCTCCGAAAAAGCGAAGCTCGGCCAGCCGGAAATAGCGGTTGGAGTGTTCCCGCCTATCGCCTGTTACGTAATGCCGCATATTTTGTCCTGGCCCAGGGCTTTGGAACTGCTGTTAAGCGGTGAAGTGATCGGAGCGGCGAGAGCTGAGTATATTGGGCTGGTTAACGCGGTGCTGCCGGCGGAAAACTTCGCCGAAGGGGTACAAGAGTATATCAAGAAATTCCTTGCCAACAGCGGATTTGTGCTGGCAAAAACCAAAAAAGCGGCGCGCGCCGGCTTGAACAAAGGATTTGCTGAAGGCTTGAAAGAAATTGACAGAATATACTTGAAAGAATTGATGCCTTCACACGACGCCAAAGAAGGCTTGACTGCTTTTATGGAGAAACGCAAGCCGGTTTGGACGGGGAAATAAAGAACCGTTAGTTATTTAAATAAAAAGGGGGTAAACGATAATGGATGTACCGACCAAGATTAATACTTGGCAAATGGTTGAGCCCGGTAAGCTGGAAAAAACAACTATCGATGTGCCGGAACTTAAGCCCGGTGAAGCTCTGGTTAAGATCGCCGGTTGCGGTGTTTGCCACACTGACGTCGGCTACTTTTATGATGGTGTTCCGACAGTGACCAAGCCGCCCCTAACGCTCGGCCACGAGATTGCCGGAACTGTTGTTGCCGGTGAGGCAAGTTTAATCGGCAAAGAAGTTATCGTGCCGGCTGTTATGCCTTGCGAAAACTGCGCCATTTGCGCTGCCGGCCACGGCAACCGCTGCCTGAAGCAGGCGATGCCCGGCAACAGCCTGGGGATTTACGGCGGCTTTTCGGATTATATTCCGGTTCCCGCCGGTGACCTGTGCGTAGTTGAAGACAAGAAAGACTTTTCTTTAGAAACGCTGTCTGTTGTTGCCGACGCGATTACCTCCCCGTATCAGGCTGCCATGAAGGCCGGCGTTAAAGAAGGAGACGTTGCGATCGTTATTGGCGGCACCGGTGGAATCGGCGTGTACATGACTCAGATCGTCGCGGCGTTGGGCGCCAAAGAAGTTATCGTAATTGCCAGAAATAAAGAAAAACTAGAGCGCGCTCTTAGTTTCGGGGCGACATACACGATCAGCACCCTGGACAAAGACGCTAAAGCGATTTCCGGTGATTTCAGGGCTTATTCAAAAGAAAAGAAATTGCCTAACTGGGGGCTGAAAATTTTTGAGTGCACCGGAACGAAAGCCGGCCAGGAAATCGCGCTGGGATTGCTTACATTCCTCAGCAAATTGATGATCGTCGGTTTTGGCATGGTCAAGACCGAGTACATGCTGTCGAGATTGATGGCGTTTGAAGCCGACATTATGGGCACCTGGGGCTGCCTGCCGCAATACTATAAGCCAGTGCTGAACATGGTGCTTGAAGGCAAAATCCAGGTCAAGCCTTTTGTGGATATCAGGCCGATGAGCACAATTTTGAAGGCATATGAAGAAGCGCACAGCGGTAAGTTAGTGCAGCGTATTGTGCTGACCCCGGATTTCTAGAATGACCATCCCCCGGCCGTACTGCAAATCTGCATTAGTACTGCATTTCTGCAGTTATTATCTTAAGGTTATAGCTTTAAGATAATGGCCGGGGGTTCGTTTGATTTGGTGTATGCATTATTGCATCGTTCAAATTTGCAATTTCGCAATTAATGTCATGTAAAGGCGCGTACTCCCCTGGCACATATTTTGCACTAAAAATTTTTGTGCATGTTAAATTTTTAACATGCAATAAGCTATGTGGAGGGGAGGTTTGACAATTAATTTTGATTTGACCGAAGAGTTACAAGACATAAGAAAAGTGGCCAGGGATTTCGCGGTTAAGGAAATACAGCCGACTGTGGACGAGGATGACAAGGCCCACCGCTTCCGCCGGGATTTAGTGCAAAAAATGGCCGACTTGGGCTTCTTTGGTTGTGTTATACCTGAAGAGTATGGTGGGAACGAAATGGGCTGGTTGGCCGCCACCATTATCGCTGAAGAAATATCACGGGTGCACGCTTCGTTGCGTTTGCCGTTCAACATGAACCCCAATGGCCCGGGATGCACTATTCTAAGATACGGTACGGAAGAACAGAAGATGAAATATTTACCCGGCCTGGTTGACGGCAGCTTGCTGGGAATGTTCGCCATTACCGAGCCCGACTCCGGCTCAGACGTGGGTTCAATGAGGACGAGAGCAATCAAGGATGGCGACAGCTATATAGTTAACGGTAACAAGATGTGGATTTCCAACGCTACCGTTTGCGATATGGGATTGCTTTACGCTTATACAGATCCGGCAAAAAAAATTAAAGGTTTGTCAGCTTTTGTCATAGATATAAATACGCCTGGTATTACCATTGAGCCGATCACTGATAAACTGGGCACTTGGGGCGCGCCGGTCGGATCGATAACGTTTGAAAACTGCCGCATTCCGGCATCCGCGTTGCTCGGTAAAGAGGGACAGGGTTTTAAGATTTGCATGGAACAACTGAACGACACTCGTTTGGGCTGTCAGGCCGGCGGTCTCGGTTTGGCGCAGGCTTGTCTTGACGCGGCCTTGAATTACGCTAATGAGCGGCAGCAGTTTGGCGTGCCGATCGGCAAATTCCAGATGGTCACCGATATGATCGCCCAGATGGCGACTGAGGTTGAAGCAGCCAGGTTCTTGGTGTACCGCGCCGCTTTCCTGAAGGATCAGGGCAGGCCTTGCACTGTGGAGACTTCCATGGGCAAGTACTATGTTGGCGAAGTAGTGAACAAATGCGCTGATTACGCCATGAAGATTTACGGCTCCTATGGTTATTCCGAGGAATACCCGGTTGCCCGTTACTATCGTGACGCCAAGTCGTATCAGATTGTTGAAGGCACCAGCAACATTCAAAAATTAATCATCGGTGAAACAATGCTTGGCTATCGCAAGCGTATATAGTATTATTATGAAGGTAGTAATGGATCATTAAATATGAGGGGGTTTTCAGATGCACGAAGGTTTATATGAGGAACTAGCCCTAAACAGAAAAAGAGTTAAAGCTATGGGCGGCGAAAAGGCTGTTGCGAAGCAGCACAAAGACGGCAAACTGACGGCGCGGGAAAGAATCGAGTATTTCTTTGATCCTGGCACTTTTACGGAAATCGGCATGTATCTTAAACACCGGGCAAATCACTTCGGCCTGGAAGGCAAAGACATTCCGGCTGAAGGTGTTGTTTGCGGCTATGGCAAGGTAAACGGCCGGATGGTTATGGTCGGCGCTGAGGACTTTACCTCCATGGCGGGTACATTCGGCGAATACCACGGCAAGAAGTTTGCCGCGGCGATTGATATGGCCAAAGATATGGGGATTCCCTTTGTCGGCATGAACGATTCCGGCGGCGCCAGGCTGCAAGAGGGTATTGACACGCTGCAGGCTTACGCGTGGCTGTTCAAAGCTCAGGACCTGGCATCCGGCATCATCCCGCAAATTGCCACCCTGATGGGTCCGTGCATGGGCGGTCAAGCTTACCACCCGGTTATGCAGGACTTTGTCTTCCAGTGCCGTAATACCGGATTTATGGGCATTGCCGGTCCTCCATTCGTAAAGACCCAGTTGGGAATAGATATCGATCTGCCGACACTGTCCGGCTGGCAGGCGCACGCGGTTAAGTCGGGCTGCACCCATGTCGTGGTGGAAGACGATAAAGACTGCATGGACAAGGTTAAGGAGCTGCTTGCGTTCTTCCCGCAGAACAACAGGGAAAAGCCGGAGCGCATCGCTTGCGACGACGACCCGCTGAAACTGGTGCCGGAACTTGACGAAGTAATGCCTGAAAACAGAAATATGCCCTATGACATGCACAAAGTAATTTACAGCATTGTTGACAACGGCTATTTCTTTGAAATTCATGAAAATTTTGCGAAGAACGTCATTGTCGGCTTTGGCCGGTTTAATGGCAGAGCTACAGGTATCGTCGCCAGCCAGCCCAACTGGATGGGCGGCGTAATTAACTGCGACGCCGCTGACAAGGTAGCCCGGTTTGTCCGGTTCTGCGACCTGTTCAACATTCCTCTCGTGAACATTCACGACACCCCGGCTTTCATGATCGGCCCGGACGAAGACTGGAGGGGCATCTTGAGACACGGCGCCAAGATGCTGTATGCTTACATTGAAGCCACTGTGCCGAAGGTAACAATTATCATGGGCAAATCGTTTGCCGGCGCCTACCTTGGCATGTGCTGCAAAGACACCGGCGCGGACATCGTGTTCAGCTGGCCGCAAGCCACAGTGACCATCGTCGGCGCGGAAACAGCGGCGAGCGTTATTTTCGCCAAAGAAATCAAGAATTCGGAGAACCCGAAGGAAACAGCGGCGCAGAAGATTAAAGAGTACAAAGACCTCTATCAGAACCCGTACAGCGCTGCCAGCCGCGGCTACATTGACGATGTGATTATGCCGAACGAAACCAGGAGAAACATCTGCCTGTCTCTCGATATGCTGGAGAACAAAACTGTGGCCAGGCCGTACAGGAAATACTCCAATATCAACTTATAAAAAACAAATAACTAATTAATTGTATCAGGAGTTGATTTCTGAAGACAAGCCGGTGACGCGGCTAGTGGGCTTAGCCCATGAAACCGCGTCACTGACAGGCCATAATAAAAAGTAAATATTAGGCTTCGCCCGCCGGCGGAGCCTGTTTATCGAAAAGTAACACTATAATGACTGGGAGTGAGGCGGTGACAAGATTTTATGCTGGCTAATCTAATAAAGAAGCCGCCGCTGACCCTCTGTCCGGATCAGACAATCGGGGATGTTTTGCGTTTATGGCAGGAGCATCCCATTGGAGTTGTCGGCATCGTTGATGAGCAAGGCCGTCTGCTCGGAGTGGTAGGCAGCGGGCTGACCTTTCGTGACGGGACGCCAATCTCACTGGACACAAAACTGGCTGAAGTAATGGATAAAAATTTTATCAGTATGAGTCCGGATGTATACCAGGAAGAGGCCTGGACAGCTCCCAGTGAGGTAATCGCTATCGTTGACGCTGACGGAAAGTTGCAAGGAATCAGTACAAAGTATGACCTGGCTACTTCTCTTTATCCTTATACCAAGTTTATCAGCCGGGAGCTTGACGCTGTGCTTAATGCCGCCCACACAGGGATCATTTCGATAAATAAAGACGGGATTATTACAACATTCAACCCCGCCGCCGAGATGATTACCCGAAGAGCCAGAAATGAGGCTATCGGTAAATTTCTGACGGACGTCGTAATACCAACCGGCCTTTTGGAAATTCTGGAGACAGGTGAAACTAAGTTCGGTCAAAGGCTTCCGGTAAAGTATTCGGTAGGCACAAGAATATACGTCAGCAACCGCAGTCCTATTATCGAAGACGGCAAGGTTATTGGAGCAGTAGGCATTTTTCAGGACATTTCCGAGATTGAGTTTATATCTCATGAATTAGAATCTGTTAAAGAGCTGAACAAGGAACTAAAAGCGTTGATTGAGTCTTCATACGACGGCATTTTGATTGCAAGGCGTGATGGTGTTGTTTCCCAGGTAAATGAAGCATACACCAGAATGACCGGTCTCAGGGCCAAAGATATCGTTGGCCGGCCATTTCAGAAGCTGGTGGAAGGTGGTCATTACGCCTCGTCGATTGTAGATGCCGTCTTGAAGAAAAAAAAGGCTGTCACCAATTTGCAGACTTCACCGATGGGGAACAGGCTTCTGATCACCGGCAACCCTGTGGCTAACGAGCGTGGTGAAATTGTCAGGGTCGTAATCAACGTGCGGGATCTTACCGAGTTCGAAAAGTTAAGACAGGAACTGCATGACAGTAAAAATCTTAACCGGCGTTATCAGGCGGAATTGAGCACAAGGAACGACCAGCGCAATAAAGAACAGGACTTAACCAGCAGTTCGCCGGAAATGCAAAGTGTTATTGATCTTTGCACCAGGGTGGCTCAAGTGGACTCAACAGTGCTGCTGATCGGTGATTCCGGCGTGGGCAAGGAAGTGCTGGCTAAGCATATTCATAGTCAAAGTGCCCGCAAGCAAGGGCCGTTTATCAAAATTAACTGCGGCGCAATTCCAGAGACGTTGTTGGAGTCGGAACTTTTCGGCTATGAGCGCGGGGCTTTTACCGGCGCTGGAAAAGACGGGAAGCCCGGTATATTTGAAATGGCCCATAACGGCACCCTGCTCTTGGATGAAATCGGCGATTTGCCGCTGTCGCTGCAAGTTAAATTGTTAAGGGTACTGCAGGATAAGGAGATCATTAGAGTCGGGGGGACAAAAACGCGCAGTGTGGATGTGCGCATTTTGGCCGCGACAAACCGGAACCTGGCAGACATGGTTCAACAGGGCTCTTTCAGGGAAGACTTGTTTTTCCGCCTGAATGTTGTTCCGGTGCAGATTCCGCCTTTAAGGGACCGCCGTTCAGACATTGTTCCGTTGTTAAATTTCTTCTGTGAAAAATATTATAAGAAATATGGCATCAGGAAGCAGTTTTCCCCTGAAGTTCTCAAAATATTTTATGAGTATCACTGGCCCGGCAATATCAGGGAACTGGAGAATATTGTTGAGAGAATGGTGGTAACCGAGCCTGAAACGGTTATCACACCCAAACACTTGCCGGAGAGCCTGCGCTACGTGATGAATAATACTTCAGCGAAAGTAATGGTGCAGGGAGTGCTTCCGTTTAAAGAGGCGCTCCTGGAAATGGAGAGCCAGTTGATCAATGAGGCGCTGAATTTATACGGGAGCACTTATAAGGCCGCTAAAGTGCTTGGGATTGACCAGTCTACTGTAATAAGAAAACTACAAAAAATAAAGCAATTTAAAAACAACCGTCAGGAACAAGCAAACAGTTTCAGTGTAATTAAATAAAGGTCAATTTATCATGTTTAATTAATACGGGAGGTGTTGTCCATTATATAACTGGTTAAGTTGTTTGAAATAAAGTTAAGTGGATTACAAAGTCGATACTAAAAAAGGGAAAGGAAAAGGTTTTCGCGGCATGATTTTCGTGAAGTGCTATGCCGCCTCCCGGGTAGTCGGCGGGAGTGGGACGTGTGTCCCGAAACCGGGGAATGGAATGAATATTGCAGTTCTCTTAAAACAAACCTTCGACACAGAAGCAAAAATCGAGATCGCGGGCGGCGCGATTAACAAAAAGGGCGTTGGCCTGATTGTCAACCCCTACGATGAGTATGCTGTGGAAGAAGCGCTCAAGCTTAAGGAAAAGAATGGCGGCGAGGTAACTATTATATCTGTCGGGGCGGATACCCCGGACGCGATGCGTCAAGCGCTGGCCATGGGAGCGGATAAAGCTATTAGTGTGGAAGATCCCGCTCTTGAGGGTGGTGACGAGTATACCACAGCCGTTGTGTTGGCTAAAGCGGTAAGCACTATACCGTATGATCTGATTCTGGCCGGTTGGCGTGAAGGTTCCGCCCAGGTAGCGGTGCGGGTTGCCGAGGAACTTGGCCTGCCGCATATTAACGTAGTGACCAAACTGGATGTCGATGGCGGTAAAGCTACAGCCACCAGAGATATCGAAGGCGGCAACGAAATCGTTGAAGTGCCGGTGCCCGCTGTGATTACTGCTCAAAAAGGCTTGAATGAGCCGCGTTATCCCTCAATGAAGGGCATTATGCAAGCTAAGAAAAAGCCCATCCAAAAGCTCTCCCTGGGTGACCTGGGACTGAGTGCCGATCAAGTAGCGGCCAAAGTTAAAGTACAATCTTACTTCCTTCCCAGCGCTAAAGCCGCGGGCAAAATGATCGCCGGTGAAGCGCCCCAAGCTGCCGCCGAACTGGCGCGGCTGTTGCGGGAAGAAGCAAACGCTATCTAAGGGAGGGGAAAAATAATGGCAAAAGGAATACTTGTATTTGCGGAAGTAAAAGATGGTAAAGTTAAAAACGTGGCTTTCGAGATGTTAAGCGCCGGCCGTAAAATAGCTGGTCAAACCGGTGACGAACTTGCCGCCGTCCTGATTGGTAAAGGCGTGGCAGGTTTGGCAGGCTCGCTTGCCGAATATGGCGCCGACAAGATTTACGTGGCCGAAGATGACAAGTTGGCGCAATATACCACAGACGCCTACAGCAAAGTGCTGGCCGACCTGATTAAAGAAACAGATCCCGCCACAGTGCTGTTCGGCTGCACCGTATTGGGCCGCGACCTGGCTGCCAAAACGGCGCAGAAGGTTAAAGCCGGCCTGCTGTCCGACTGCATCGCGATGGAAATTGAAGGCGGCAACCTGGTATTCACCCGTCCCGTATATTCCGGCAAAGCCTTATTAAAAGCCGGCATTCCCGAATCCAGCCCGGCGATGGCTACTATCCGCCCCAATGTGCTGACTGCCGAACCGGGTGCGGGCAAAGGAGAAGTTGTCAACTATGCTGTGAAACTGGATGCAGGCGACCTGCGCCAGGTAATTAAAGATGTGATTCTGCAGATTTCCTCCAGGCCGGAGCTCACCGAGGCAAACGTGATCGTGTCTGGCGGGCGCGGCATGAAAGGCCCTGAAGGCTTCAAGGTTCTGGAAGACCTGGCCGACGTGCTCGGCGGGGCTGTCGGCGCCTCACGCGCCGCTGTCGACGCCGGTTGGATTGGGCAAAACCTCCAGGTCGGACAAACCGGCAAGGTTGTGTCCCCCACTCTTTATTTCGCTTGCGGCATCTCCGGCGCCATCCAGCACATGGCCGGGATGAGCTCTTCCAAGTGCATCGTGGCGATCAATAAAGATGAAGAGGCTGCTATCTTTAGAGTGGCCGACTACGGTATTGTCGGCGACCTCTTTGAAGTAGTGCCTATCTTGACCGAAGAAATCAAGAAAGTTGTAGGCAAATAAATTTAGTTTCACATAGGTGAATGCTGCTGGAACACTTCTTAAGCAGAAACTTTTGACAGAACCCTCATGGATTGAGTTCGCCAGAGGTCTCTTGGGAAGGGTTCCAGCAAACTTTTTGTTTATTTACGCATTGGGCAGGATGCCGTTTTTAGAGAAAGGATGAGCCAAATGAAGGAAGTTGTAATCGTCAGCGCGGTGCGCACCGCGGTGGGTAAGTATGGCGGTTCGCTGCAGAACACTCCTGCTGTTGAACTGGGCGCCATAGTTATTAAGGAAGCAATAAAGAGGGCCGGGATTACTGTCGAGCAAGTCGAAGAAGTGATCATGGGAAATGTTTTAACCGCAGGCCTCGGGCAAAACCCCGCGCGCCAGGCCTCTTTGAAAGCCGGCCTGCCTATTGAAACACCGGCCTATACAATGGGTATCGTCTGCGGCTCCGGGCTGAAATCCGTTATGCTGGCCGCCCAGCAAATTATGTCCGAGCAGGCTGATATAGTCGTGGCCGGCGGCATGGAAAACATGAGCGCCGCTCCCTACGTGCTGGATAAGGCCAGGTGGGGCTACCGCATGTTCGACAGCACCCTTACCGACGAGATGGTCAAAGACGGCCTATGGTGCGCTTTTAACGACATCCACATGGGCATGACCGCTGAAAACCTCTCGGTAAAATATAATATATCCAGGGAAGACCAGGACCAATTGGCTGTTGACAGTCATAACAAGGCTATTGCGGCCATTGATTCCGGAAAATTTAAGGACGAGATTGTGCCGGTGCCCATTCCCCAAAAGAAAGGCGAACCGGTGTATTTTGACACGGACGAATTGCCGCGCCGGGGCGCCTCAGTAGAAGCCCTGGCCAAACTGCCCGCCGTTTTCAAAAAAGGCGGCACCGTTACCGCCGGGAACGCCTCCGGGATCAATGACGCCGCTGCCGCGACAGTGGTGATGTCCGCCGATAAAGCGAAAGAGTTGGGACTAAAACCCATGGCTGTGATTAAATCCTTTGCCACGGCGGGCGTGGATCCCGCTTATATGGGCACCGGACCGATTCCCGCCAGCAAAAAGGCGATGGCCAAGGCCGGGCTCACCGTGGCCGACTTTGACGTGATCGAAGCCAACGAGGCTTTTGCAGCCCAGGCCCTGACCTGTATCCGCGGCCTCGAACTGCCGATGGACAAGGTGAACTTCAACGGCGGCGCTATCGCCATCGGCCACCCGATCGGCGCCAGCGGGACGCGGATCCTGACGACCCTGCTTTACGAGTTAAAGAAACAGAACGGGCGTTACGGCCTAGCCACCATGTGCATCGGCGGCGGCCAGGGCGTGGCCATGACCGTGGAAAACATTAAATAAACAATCCGATGAGCATATAACCATTGAAAGAAATTTAAACCCTCATTTGTTGTTATAATGACATGACCTGATGGATGGGGGTTTGGAAGGAGTATCATATGGAAGTTAAGAAGATTATGGTTATCGGCGCCGGCCAGATGGGTTCCGGTATTGCTCAGGTATCGATCGCCGCCGGTTATGACGTGGTTATTAATGATATCAATGACACTTTTGTTAACAGAGGCATCGGCTTGATTGACAAAAACCTGTCGAAGGATGTCAGCAAAGGACGCCTTGATGAAGCGGCCAAAGCAGCCTTAATGGCCAAGCTGATCCCGTCCACCAGCCTGCAGGACGCCAAGGACGTCGACCTGGTGATAGAGGCGGCTATTGAGAATATGGAAATCAAAGGCAAGATTTTCAAGGAACTTGACGAAGTATGCAAACCTGAAGCGATTCTTGCCACAAACACCTCCTCGCTGCCCATCACCGAAATAGCCGCGGTAACCAAACGGCCGGACAAAGTGATCGGCATGCACTTTTTTAATCCCGTGCCTGTGATGAAGCTGGTAGAGGTCATCAGGGGGCTGGCGACATCCGATGAAACTTATGATATCGTTAAGACTGCCAGCGAAAAAATGGGCAAGGTTCCCGCTGAAGTGAATGACGCACCTGGTTTCACGGTAAACCGTCTCCTCATTCCGATGATTAATGAAGCGATATATTGTCTCTACGAGGGCATCGCTTCACGGGAAGCGATTGACAACGTGATGAAGCTGGGCGCGAATCACCCGATGGGGCCCCTCGCTCTCGGCGACCTGATTGGCCTGGACACCTGCCTGTCAATCATGGAAGTGTTATACCGCGGTTTCGGCGATCCCAAGTACCGCCCGTGCCCGCTCCTGCGCAAATATGTGGCTGCCGGCTGGCTTGGCCGTAAGACTGGTAGAGGGTTTTACCAGTACTAACGCGAAGGGGGTATAAATATGGCGTGGAATAATGTTCTGGTAGAATTTGATAACGAGATTGCGGTGGTCAGCGTCAACCGCCCCAAAGCACTAAACGCGCTCGATCATCAGACCATCGCTGAGTTGGGCGAAGCCATGGCTGAGTTAGCCGCCAATCAGTCGGTAAAGGTTATTATTTTAACCGGCGCCGGTGAAAAAGCTTTTGTAGCGGGCGCCGACATCGCCTACATGTTGTCCCTGACTCCCATGCAGGCGCAGGAATTCAGCCGTCATGGCCAAAAAGTACTCAGCCAGATTGAAAACATGTCAAAGCCGGTGATAGCCGCGGTAAACGGCTTTGCTCTTGGCGGCGGCTGCGAACTGAGCATGGCCTGCGACATCCGCGTGGCTTCGGAGAAGGCCAAATTCGGCCAGCCGGAAGTAAGTCTTGGCATCATGGCCGGCTTCGGCGGCACCCAGCGCCTGGCCCGGCTGGTGAACCCCGGTATCGCCAAAGAGATGCTCTTCACCGGCGATATTTACGATGCCCAAGCCGCGCTTAAGTTTGGCCTGGTCAGCAAGGTTGTTCCGGCCGATGAGTTGATGGATGTCTGCAAGAAGATGGCCAAGCGCATTGCCTCAATGGGTCCGGTTGGTGTAAGGTTCACCAAAGAAGCTATTAACCAGGGACTGGATATGGATCAGGAAAAGGCCTTTAATATTGAAGCCGCCCTTTTCGGTGTGATTTTCTCAACTGCCGACCAAAAAGAAGGCATGAGCGCCTTTTTAGAGAAGCGCAAAGTGGAGTTTAAAGGCGAGTAGTTAAAAAATCAAGATGTTTTTGGTGGTTATTGCCCGTAATAGCTGATGGGCAAAAAGAATCACCATTTACAGTAATATAATTTAAATTAGGAGGGAATAGAATGGATTTTGGGTTAACAGAAGAACAAAAAATGGTACAGGATATGGCTCGCAATTTTGCGGAAAAGGAAATTGCTCCTTACGTTGAAGAGGATGAAAAGAACCATTACTATCGCAGAGAGATTTTAACCAAAATGGGTGAACTGGGCCTGCTGGGCTGGAGCATTCCGGAAGAATACGGCGGAAACGGCATGGGTTGGATGGAAGGCGTTATAGCCCTGTATGAAATAGCCAAAGTGCATACTTCCTGGAGACTTTCCATCAGCGGCAACTGCTGGGGTCCGGCAATGACCATTAATGAATACGGCACTGAAGAACAAAAACAAAAATGGATTCCCAAACTGTTAGACGGGACATGGGCGGGAAGCTTTGCTATCACCGAGCCTAACACAGGTTCCGATGTAGCCAGCATGAAGACGTTTGCAGAAGATAAGGGCGACCACTGGCTGATCAACGGCACCAAGACGTGGATATCCGGAGGGCACACTTCCGATGTCGGGCTACTCTATGCTATGACTGACAAAGGCAAAGGCGCTAAGGGGATGTCCTGTTTCATCATTGACTATAACAATACCCCCGGCGTTCAAAGAATTCCGATGGAAGATAAAGTCGGCATGTATGCCGCCCCGACTTCGGAACTAATTTTCGAGGATGCGGTGGTTCCTAAAGAAAATCTTTTAGGCGGATTAAACAAGGGTTTCTTCATTTGCATGTGGCAGTTGAACAATACCCGCATGGGTTGTGCCGTTGGCGGCGCGGCTCTTTCCAGGGCGTGCCTGGATGGTTGCATTCAATATGCTAATGAACGTTACCAGTTTGGCGTGCCAATCGGCAAACACCAGATGGTTCAGCAGCAGATTGCTGAAATGATCTTGGAAGATGAGGCGGCCAAACAACTCGTTTATCGCGCCGCATGGTTAAAAGACAACAAATTACCCAGCCAGAAGGCGACTTCAACCGCTAAGCTGGCAGGTTGCCTGGCATCTGTTCACGCCGCCAACCTGGCAATGAAAATCTACGGTTCATACGGATATTCCAATGAGTATCCTTGCGGCAGATGGCTCCGCGATTGCAAACAGTTCGAGACCCTGGAGGGAACCTCCAACATGCATATGCAAATCATCGCCAACATTGAACTTGGTTTCGCGCCCGACCGTTAGGATCAAAGGATTCTTAACGGCTAACCAGTAGACCCGAAGATCGCATTAGTTAAACCTCATCGTTAATATAGCGGCCACCATTTTTATGATCGTCGTTTTAGTATTTACGGCGGCGGGCATAAGAAGGCGGCCTTTTTTTACGATAAAGAAATAAAAAAATGTTTTAAAACGGAGGAAAATGGTGGAAAAGTAGCTTATTCCTACGGAATATGTGAATGAGCGGATACCGTCATGCAATTTGTAGGTAGTACGGTAGTGTATATCGCTTGCATATGATTCATTTACGTGTTAATCTAATAACGATCTAATGTTGAAATAACCGTATGGTTGGAAGTAATGCATGCTTATAATTCAAAGGAATAGTATAAACAGAAAAATAGTATGTTGAATAATTAGGGGGGGGAATAAATGCAAGCGAAAGCGCAAGATTTTAGGGGTACGGCGAATTATATCGCCTCTGAAGATCTGATGAACAGCGTAAACGTATCCAGGGCGCTCGGCAGGCCTTTGTTAATTAAAGGGGAACCGGGCACCGGCAAGACTATGCTGGCCCGGAGCATATCCGAGGGATTGGGGCAGCGGCTGATCATCTGGAATATCAAATCCACAACCAAGGCCCAGGACGGCCTGTATATTTATGATACGGTGCAAAGGCTCTATGACAGCCAGTTCGGGGACCACGACGTTTCAGACATCAGTCAGTATATTCGTTTGGGGAAGCTGGGCGAAGCTTTTGCATCCGATGAGCAGGTCGTGTTGCTTATTGATGAAATCGACAAGGCAGACCTGGAATTTCCGAACGACCTGCTGTGGGAATTGGACGTGATGAGCTTTTTTATCCCCGAAACCGGGGCGACAATCACCGCGAAACACCGGCCGATTGTGATTATCACCAGCAACGCTGAGAAAGAACTGCCGGACGCTTTTTTAAGAAGGTGTATTTTCCATTACATCTCCTTCCCTGAGCCGGAGATGATGAAAGAAATCGTCAAGGTGCACCACCCCAACCTGGAAGACCGGTTGGTTGGCGAAGCGATGGAAGCGTTTTACTGGATCAGGAGCCTGAGCGGACTGCAAAAGAAGCCGAGCACCAGCGAGCTGATTGACTGGGTGCAAGCACTGGCTGTGGGCGGGATTAGCCTGGAAAAAATTCGTAAAGAAATACCTCTTTTAGGAGTTTTAATTAAGAAGAACCAGGATTTCGATATTATCTTGAAGAGACTTAGCGCCCAAGGCTCCTCGAAAACCAAGCCGAGCATTCAGACCATATGGAGGGGGTGATACCCCTGTTCGTTAACTTCTTTTATGAACTGAAAAGAACCGGGGTGCCGGTTTCCCTGACAGAGTGGATGACTTTGATGGAAGCTTTGAGCAAAGGCCTGGCTTTTTCCAGTTTGAGCGGTTTTTATTACCTGGCCAGGGCGGTGCTGGTTAAAAGTGAAGCCCATTTCGACAGTTACGATATTGCCTTCCAGAACTACTTTAAAGGCATTGAAACACCTGCGGATGTGCTGGAGCAGGCCATGGAATGGCTTAAAGACGCCTTGCCTCCGTATTTGATCTCGCCGGAAGATCGCAAGCTTTTTCAAGAATGGGATTTGGATAAGCTGCGCCGTGAACTGGATGAAAGATTGAAAACGCAGGATGGGCAGCATCATGGCGGCTCCAAGTGGATCGGCACGGGCGGCCGTTCACCCTTCGGTCATGGCGGCTATAACCCGGCCGGTGTGCGTATCGGCGGCGAGTCGACCAACCGCTCGGCCGTCAAGGTCGCAGCTGAACGGCGCTACCGCGGCTACCGGGGCGATGAAACCCTCGGGGTAAGGCAGTTTGAAGTGGCCTTGCGCAAACTTCGCCAGCTTACCAGCCGCACCGATGGGGAAAAAGACGTGCTGGATCTGGATGGCACCATCGACGCAACTTGCCGGAACGCCGGCAGGCTGGAACTGGTTTGGGACCGCTCCCGCAAGAACACCATGAAAGTTGTTGTGGTGATGGATTCGGGAGGATCGATGGATGAATACATTGATCTTTGCAGCCAGTTGTTTTCAGCGGTTAACCGGTCGACCCATTTTAAAGATTTAAAATTTTATTATTTCCACAACTGCATTTATGAAAACATCTATGTCAACCCGTCGTGTGTTTCTCGTTACGCCGTTAAAACGTACGATTTTTTACGTGATCTTGACCCCGAATACCGGTTAATTATAGTGGGTGACGCCAGCATGTCTCCCAGTGAGCTGACCATGGTGGGCGGGGCTCTTGATTGGGACAGTATGAATAATGAGCCGGGGTTGGTCTGGCTGGAAAGATTAATCAAGCGTTTTCCACATGCCGTATGGTTGAATCCCGTTCCATACCAGTGGTGGGACCCGCGATTGAATTATGGAGCGCACTCCATCGTTTTGATCAGAAAACTGTTTCCTATGTTCGAGTTGACCCTGGACGGGCTGGAGCAGGCGATAAAGAGTCTTAAGGTAAAGTTCTGATGAATGGGTCAAACATTATGGTGGTGAAACGTTGTTTGTTAATTTTCTTTATGAGCTGAAAAGGGCTGGGGTGCCTGTTTCCCTGACGGAGTGGATGACCCTGATGGAAGCGCTGAGCAAGGGTCTGGCCTTTTCCAGTTTGAGCGGGTTTTACCACCTGGCCAGGTCGGTGCTGGTAAAAAGTGAATTCCATTTTGACAGTTTCGACTTGGCATTCCAAAACTACTTTAAAGGTGTGGAAACACCTGTCAATGTGATTGAACAAGCTTTGAACTGGCTGTCAAAAGAACAGCCCCCTCTGATGACATCCCCGGAAGAGCGAGAGCTCTTTCAGGATTGGGATGTAAAAAAGTTGCGCCATGAACTGGAAGAAAAGTTGAAAACACAGGACGGAGAGCGCCAGGGCGGCTCCAAAATGGCTGGCACGGGCGGCGCGTCGCGGTTTGGACATAGCGGTTTCAATCCGAAAGGGGGAATACGTATCGGCGGCGCCTCCGGCGGCAGCTCGGCTGTCAAGGTGGCCGGCGAGCGGCGTTACCGGGGATACCGCAGTGATGTCATCATTGGCGTAAGAAAGTTTGAGGCCGCTTTGCGCATTCTCCGCCAGTTGACCAGCCGCCACGAAGGTTTGAAGAGCGAGTTGGATTTAAACGGCACCGTCGGTGCCACCTGCCGGAATGCCGGCAAGTTGAAGCTTGTATGGGACCGCCCGCGCAAGAACAATATTAAAATTGTCCTGATCATGGATTCGGGCGGGTCGATGGATCCTTACATCGAGCTGTGCAGCCGGTTATTCAGCGCGGTCAAACGCTCAACTCACTTGAAAGATTTAAAATGCTATTATTTTCATAATTGCATATATGATAATATCTATGTAAAGCCGGCCTGCGTGTGGAGCAATGCTGTAAAAACATACGATATATTGCATAACCTCGATCCTGATTACCGGCTGATTATTGTTGGTGACGCCAGCATGGCGCCGGGTGAATTGACCATGGTGAACGGGGCCATAGACTGGGACAGTATGAATAACGAGTCGGGTGCGGTCTGGCTGGAGCGTTTGGCCAGGCATTTCAAGCACGCTGTTTGGCTTAACCCGATACCGGCCCAAGGGTGGGATGAACGTATGAATTACCGCGCGCATACCATTAGCATGATCCGTGAATTGTTTCCCATGTACGAGTTGTCGTTGAGCGGGCTGCAGCAGGCGGTAAAACGGCTCAAGGTCCGTGTTTGATTATATTTATTAAGATTTGTTTGCGTTCCAGCCTTCTTCACCTACAAGGGGAACAAAGCGTACCGCCCCCAGGTTTTCCCGGTCAATTCCACCATCCGCTCTTTTTCTTAAACGCAGCAAATCCTGGTGGGTTTTCTTACCCACAGGAACCACTAGAAAGCCTCCAGTTTTCAGTTGATTGCTCAAAGACTCAGGGACGACCGGCGCTCCCGCCGCCACCACGATCCCGTCGAAGGGCGCTTCCCCGGCCCAACCTTTTGAACCGTCGCCTATGCGAACTATTATGTTATCGTACTTTAAAGTTTGAAAACGCGTTTGAGCTTGTCCAGCCAGGGTTTCATGACGCTCAATCGTATATACTTTGGACACAATACGCGATATTATTGCCGCCGCATATCCGGAACCGGCGCCGATTTCCAAAATCCGGTCTTCCGGCTCCGGCTCCAGGGCTTCAGCCATCAAGGCGACTATGTATGGCTGGCTGATAGTTTGTCCCTCATCAATGGGAAGCGCGCAATCATCATAAGCATAGGCCTGTAGCTGTTCAGAAACGAAAAAGTGACGCGGCACTGCGAGCATGCTCTGCAAGACGGCCTTGTTGGTAATACCCAAAGGAATAAGCTGCTTTTCCACCATTCGCCTCCTTTCGTCCGCGCGGTCACTGGAATCGTTGTCACTGTTTTGCGGGAATTCCATAATCATACTCCTCGTTGTTATTTTGATCGGATAACGACTTTTAATATTTCCCCCGGCAGAATTAATAATACCAGTGTTTACGCCGAAAAGGAACAATATTCCTGGTAAATTAACAGTGAATTAAGCTAAATCACCGGTTTTAGCTTGATATATGCCATAAATCCTCTCACATTGATTATTCCCCAGGCTCTTAATTATATGGTTCATCATCAGGTTGTTATCAGCAACCTGAGATAACTCAATTGTAGATATCCCTATCCTGCGGGCTCGCCGGATAAATTCCAGGATGAGTGCCGCTTCCAGTCCTTTTAAACGGTGCTGAGGCAAGACGGCCAGGACCGCCAGCCGTAAGCTGGGCTGGCTGAATAATCTAGGGAAAGACGGTTTAATGATTGGATAAATACCTAAACAAAGACCGGCAGGTTCTTCGTCAATTTCGGCTACCAAAACCAGGCCCGGTTCGCAAACTCCATGAAGTTTCCGCCAGATTGCCGAGCCTTCACTTGCGGAAAGGGAGACGAAACCCCACCCATCGCTCATTGAACCGTTATGAATCCGGGAAAACATTTTACCTTCGTTATCTATGTCGTTAAAATTCACTTCTCTTAAACGCAGATTTTTAATCCTGCCGGCGGCGCGATTGGCCACCCGGAGCAATTTATCCGGCAAGGGATTTCGTAAATTATAGCGATACGCGTAAAGATTTATTTCAGTATTAAAGCCACACCCTGTGAGAAGGTCTGCGTAATAAGGAGGATTGTAGGGCATGCCGGGATGATGATTCCCCTTGAAGCCTTCAATCAACAAACCCAAACGTTCATGTGGGGACAAGTCCACCGGGCCGATTATACGGGACATGCCATTTTCCAATAACCAGCGTGCCGCTGCTTTAAGCAGGGCCATAGTTGCCATGGGATCGTTCAACGATTCAAAATAGCCAAAAAAACCGGTTTTTTTGACGGGGTAGTCGTGATGTATGCTTGCAGCTATCCTGCCAACCGGGTGCCCGTCCCTCAGAGCCAGGAATGGTTGGGCCGTAACCCTGCTAAATAGGGGATCAGTAAACTGGCGGCTTGACTGATCAAACCCGGGGAAAGAAGGAGCACTGAAAGTGCCATGGTATACCGCCCGGGGAAAGGTGTTAAACGCTTTTATTTCATTTTGTCCGGACGCCGCGATTACTTCAACAGTCAAGACAGCACCTCCGGTTTTTGTTAACAGATTATGCGGCACTGCTTGACAGTGGAACATAAAATTTTATCACGTGATCCAGGGTAATGATGAAAATATTAGTTGCCGGACAATTGGACAAGTGGTATATTGAGAATAGGTAAACTGTAGTAGTAGCAATAGTTTACCTATTTGCTGCCAGTTAATTGATTAGCTGAAATGGGGGGTAAGCATGAAAAGGAAAATAGCCATAGGGGTACTGTTGGTTCTGTTAAGTGCCGGCGCTTATTGGGGATACGTCAAGTATGGCAAAACACAACCGGCGGGTATCCAGGCAACCGGTACTATCGAGGCAACGAAGGTGCAGTTATGCGCTAAAGTACCCGGTACCCTCCAAAATGTGACAATTAATTCCGGCGATCCTGTGAAAAAAGGTCAACTTGTGGCGATAGTCGCCCGCAATGACTTGATTGCCCAGAAAGAGAGAGATGCGCTTGGCGTTCTAAAGGCCGAAGCGCAATTGGCAGATCTGACATCAGGCGCCAGATGGCAGGAAATAAAAGACGCTGAGATTGCTGTCAACATCGCCCGGACAAATTATGACAAAACCGATAAAGATTATCAAAGGGCTTTGGCGTTATTTCAAGCGCAGGCGATTTCCAAATCCGAAATAGAAAACGCGGAAACAGCTTTGCGGCAAGCTAAAAACCAGGTGGATTCAGCCGAATCAAAACTAAGCTTGTTAGAATCCGGCAGCAGGCCGGAGCAGATTGAAGCAGCCAGAACTGAACTTGAGAGAAACAATGCAATCCTGAAGGCTTCAGAGGCGGCACTGGAAGATACCCGTGTGCTGAGCCCTATTGACGGGAGCGTTTTAACTAAGAATTTTGAGGAAGGTGAATTTATTCAGGCCGGCGCTTCGGTGGCAACCGTTGTCAATACCAATGATATGTGGATAAAAATATATTTGCCCACTGACGACCTGCCCAAAATAAAAATAGGGCGGCAGGTCGCCTTCACAGTGAGCGGGAGTGAGGAAAAATATACGGGAATAATTGAAGAAATCGCTACCAGTGGAGAGTATACGCCGAAAACCATTCAGACTAAAAAAGAACGCACCAATATTGTCTATGAGGTTAAAATTAGAATTAGTGACGAAAACGGCACATTAAAGCCGGGTATGCCTGCCGATGTCACCATTGATGAGCAGAGGTGACGGTGATGGAGCAAGTGAACATTGATAACATAATTGAAACAGAATCATTGACAAAAGTGTTTGGTGACCTGACAGCAGTCAGTGGCGTTACCTTAAAGGTTGCCAAGGGCGACATTTGGGGTCTGGTGGGGCCTGACGGCGCCGGCAAAACCACCCTGATGCGCATGTTTTGCGGCTTAATCGAACCTAATAGCGGCAGGATTACCCGGACAGGTGACAGCTTTGGCTATATGCCTCAAAAATTTAGTCTTTACGGTGATTTGACAGTTGCGGAAAATATCAATTTTTTTGGCGCCCTGTACAAAATAGACAGCAAAACGATCCGCCGGCGTTCCGACGAAATACTGGAGATAACTGATTTAGCCGGCTTTAAATCACGGTTTGCCGACGACCTTTCCGGGGGAATGAAACAAAAACTGGCCCTGACTTGCGCTCTATTGGCCAGGCCCGCCTTATTGATTCTTGATGAGCCGACCTACGGAGTTGACCCGGAATCCCGCAAAGAATTCTGGAAAATTTTATACGAGCTGAATAAAGAAGGAGTCACGATTGTCGTTTCTACCCCATACATGGATGAAGCGGAACTATGTAAGAAAGTTGCTTTAATGAGCAGGGGAATAATTATGTCGACCGGTGATCCCGGCAGTTTAAAAAAGAGTTTTCCATACGGAATCCTGGAACTGAAGGCGAGTGCGCGGGATCTGGACTTCATCAACGACCTTCCGGAAGTGGTTGACGGCGATTTTTACGGCGATAAGTACCATGTGGCAGTGTATGATGTAGAACAAGCAAAAGCCGCCATCATAAATTTGCTTTCGGAAAAGAAAGTGGCAATCCATTACATAAGGCAGATACCGCCCTCAATGGAGGATGTTTTCGTAGCTATGACAAAAGAAGAGGTGGTTTAATGGAATACGCGGTAACCACCCATGATCTTACCAGAATGTTTGGTTCTTTTACCGCTGTCGACAGAATCAACATTAACATCAGGCCGGGAGAAATATACGGCTTTTTAGGGCCTAACGGTTCCGGAAAGACGACCACGATGAGAATGCTGTGCGGGCTGTTGGAGCCCACTTCTGGCTCCGGTTCCGTGCTTGGTTATGACCTCGCCCATGAATCGGAAAAAATCAAGCAAAATATTGGCTATATGTCTCAGAAATTCAGCCTGTATGACGACTTGACCGTTTATGAAAACCTGGTGTTCTACGCGGGGATGTACAGTATCCCATATCACGAGCGTAAAAAAAGGATTGCTGAAATGGTTGAGATGGCCTTGCTGGTTGGCAAGGAAAGTGAGTTGCCGGCAAATCTGAGCGGCGGGTTGAAGCAACGGCTAGCCCTTGGGTGCGCTATTATGTCCCGCCCTTCTATATTGTTCCTGGACGAACCTACCAGCGGGGTCAGCCCGACCAGCAGGCGAATGTTTTTTAAAATTATTCAAAAGCTGGCGAACGAGGGAACAACGGTTATGGTCACTACTCATTTTATGGATGAAGCGGAAAGGTGCCATAACATTGCTTTCATTTCCGGGGGGAGCCTGATTGCCAACGACACGCCGGACAACTTGAAAAATAAAGTGATTGAAGGTTGCATGGTCGAAGTGGACCTGCCGGACGCCATGGACCGAATGAAAGATCTGGAGTCGCTGCCCTTTGTGAAAGAATGCTCCATCCATGGGCCGCTGCTGCACGTGCTGCTTGATTCCGAGAAAAATGTCGCGGCATTTGACCGGTATACCGGAGTGAAAGCCAGAGTGATCACACCTTCTCTGGAAGATGTATTCATAACCCTGGCTAAGTTGAAAAGAAAGCAGGAATCTTAAATGAGCAGAATACTGGCGATCTTGAAGAAAGAGTTTTTACAGATGAAAAGGGACCGGTTGACGCTCGGCATGGTCTTCATGCTCCCATTGGTGCAGTTGCTGCTCTTTGGTTATGCCATTCAGACTGAAGTGAAGCATATATCCACGGTTGTTTTTGACCAGTCCATGTCCATTGAAAGCAGGGACCTTCTGGATTCTTTCAGTTCTTCAGGGTACTTTGATATTACCTCCACAGCGAAAGGATATGCGGAAATAACGGAAATGATTGACAGCGGCAAGGCCAAGGCGGGAATCATTTTTCCGCCTGATTTTGCGGAAAAGCTGCGCAGGGGTGAGACGGCGCCGGTACAGGTGCTGGTGGACGCCAGCGACAGTATGGTGTCTAATTCCGCTATTGCCATAGCCAACTCGATAGGGCTGTTAAAATCGCAAAAAATCATTATGCAGAAGACCGGCGTGCAAAGCCTGCCTTATGATATCAGGGTGCGCCCATGGTATAACCCCGACGGCATTACCGCTTATTATATGGTTCCCGCCATCCTGGGGATTATTGTGACTATGACCATGGTTATGATGACCTCAATGGGAATAGTCCGGGAACGTGAAAAGGGTACCCTGGAGCAGCTTATGGTTACCCCGGTGAGGTCGTATGAGTTGATGATCGGCAAAGTAATTCCTTATATTGCCCTCGGTTACCTGCAGATCACCGTTGCTCTCCTGATGGGCGGTATTGTTTTTGGAGTGCCCATACGGGGCAGCATATTGGAGCTTTATTTGTTAACATTGTTTTTCATCACGGCATCACTGGGAATCGGCATATTTATTTCAAACATAGCGAGAAATCAGATGCAGGCTTTTCAGATGTCTTTCTTTGTTTTCCTGCCGAGTATCATGCTGTCCGGCTTCATGTTTCCCCGGGAAGCCATGCCCTCAATAATCCAGTACATTGGGAATGTATTTCCTCTGACATTTTACCTGACAATTATCCGGGGAATCGTATTAAAAGGGATCGGTTTCCGGTATTTAATGCCCCAAGTTATGTCGTTGCTTATTTTTTCGATAATTATGATGACCTTGAGCATTATCAAGTTTAAGAAAAAAATTGCCTGAAATACAGCCTGGGTGGTGTATAGAATGGACTACAAGCGAAGAATTTTAACTGCCTTTAATGAATTGGCCTTGCAGCGGGGATTTTCCGGCGTTACGATGGACGAGTTGGCAACCCGGGCCGGAGTCAGTAAAAGGACTATTTACCGTTACTTTAATAGTAAAGAAGAAATAATTGACACGTTGCTGAATGATATTTTAAGTGGTTTTGAACAAAAAATCCTACAGATGTTGGATTCTTGTGAAAATCCGGTGGAAAAGATATCAAATATTATTAAAATAGTCCCAAGGATAACCGAGAAGCTCACTCCGGCGGCTCTTCATGATTTGCATAAGTATTACCCTCATCTTTGGGAGAAAATCGAACAGTTTCGGGCAAGACGGATTCAGCATTTATTCGATGATCTCCTATTAAACAATAAATACCGTTGTTTTAAGTCCGTAAATCCGAAAATATTCACTACAGCGTTGCTGGCCAGTATCAGGTCGGTGGTTAACCCGGCTTTTATTATAGACAACAACTTATCCGTGGAAGAAACAATTCAGACATTATTCACTATTTTTTTGTCAGGTATTGTGTTGGAGGAATGAAGTCATCATTCTTTCCGCTCTTTTTCCTCGCGTAATTTTTGTCTAACGTCAGTCCAAAGGTCTCTGGTTTGGTTAATAATCATTGGAAACATTGATTTTGCCGGGTGTCTCAAGACACGGTCCAGCCATTTTGCCGATTCTCTGATATTACCCGTATTCAGGTTTAATACACCCAGCAAGTAAGCTGTATTTATCTCCGCCTTTGCGGAAAAATCTTCTTTTTCAAAAGCCAGCGAAAGGCTTGCCAAGGCTCTTTCAATATATTTCCGTTCTTGTTCGCCTTCATCTTTAAACCTGTAGAACCAGGCAATTTTTAAATACATCATGCCCATCTGGGATTTTTTGACGGCCCTGCCCTGGAGGCAGTAAATAGCCAACAGGAAAGTTTCTATAGCGTCTTCCAAACTACGGACCCCACTATAGTCTTTTAATTTATTATTCTGCCAGAATGTCATCAGGCGCGATTTTATTTCTTCCGACTGTTCTTTTTTTAAGCGCATTCCTTGGATCTCTTCGTTATAGGTAAAGCCACAAATAGGACAAACACTCATTTCATAATAAATCGGATTAATATACTTGTGGTGTTGACAGAAATCATAATCCATCTTCACGGATTGAACGTATTTTGACAAAGCTTTCGGTGTTTCGAATTTAGCGTTGCAAATTGGACAAACGGCTTTTTTATAATACAACATTTCTTTTTGCTCAATCTCTTTTTTGGCGTCTGCCTTATCATCTTCCTCATCAGCATGTTCGACATCGTTTAAATGCTGTTCCAATATATCCGCGAAACCGTTTTCCTCTTTTTCTTCCGGGGCATACGTATCTTTTTTAACGCTGAATTCTTTTGTTTCCTTGGTTAACTGCTCTTGTCGCTCGTCATTGAACTGTACGGGTATATTGGCGGCGGTAATCTGGTTTTGGTCGGTACCCTGGTTAGTTAACTTGCGGTTGGTTTCAATTAATATTTTATTTCGGATATTTGATTGTCGAAGTCTTTTGCTTAAAGTTTCAATTATTTTTACAGCTGCTCTCGGGTTATCATCTAGAAATTCTAGAAAGTCTTTTCGTTCCAGACTAAAAATAATTGATTTTTCTAATGTCCTGGCGCAGGCTGAGCGATATCCGCCGTCTAACAGACTCATTTCCCCAAAAAAATCTGACGGTTCAAGTGTTTGGATAGCCATTTCCTGTCCAGTGGTCGATTTTGCATATATTAAAACTTTTCCTGATATGATTAGGTATAAGCTTGAACCTTGCTCTCCTTCAGAAAATATATCTGTATTTTCTTCGAAACGCTCTAGGCGCATTTTTTTAACCAAGTCTTGTAAAGGATAGTTTATGTCTTTAAAAAAAGGTATCTTCTTTAAAATGCTTTCAAGAGCATCCATGTATGATTTCACCCACCTTTAAGATTTCAGTTAATATTCTATACTACCAAAATATCAATTGAAAGGAATTTTTACTTATTGCAAAGGTGGATTTTTTTCTCAGCTAAAATAACTGTGTTCCCGCATAATATCCATGAATTAAAAACAATAAAAAAAATTCCCTGTATTATGGAATAGGGAATGGTGGGGAGAAAGCCCCTCTAGATGGGTGATTATATTAAAGGAGGTATTAAAAATAATTATAATTATTTTTAATTATCCTACATGAGAAAAATTTCCCAATTTTTTAGGACTTTAGTCCTAAATTGCAGTAACCTTAATGTTTATTAGTTACAATAACACTTAGTTATGACTAACTTCTTTTTTCATCCAATCAGTGATGTTGACGGTATACTCTTTTTCGCTGAAGCGGGATAAAAACTTGTTAGATGAATCGTCGAAACCCATCATTAAATAAAGGGCGACTCCAGCGGCCAGCATTGGAGTGTTATATTTTATCAGAATAAATATGGTTATGAAAGGTAAAATGAAGTATAGAACTTTTGGGTAAAATGTTTTTATATAACGCATATACTACCCCTTCTTTGTAAAGGAATCCCGGGGTTACTGGTAACCCGGCTATCATGGTACTACACGATACTTTAGACCCGTGGCTTTGCGTCCATAGTTTTCACTATGTTTGCCTTTTTCAGTTTGCGTTGTTACTATATTATAACAGCTATTTAAAATAAGAAAATGTGAAAGGAGAACTATTATCACAGGACTATGGTCCTATTTTTTACGACATTCAGGTAGGAAAAACCGTATAAAATGTCAAAATCAATTGTTTGTACAATAGGGGCAACATTGAAGCATACTGTGTGAATATCTTCATAATTATCACATGACAATTCAATCAAGAAAGGATTTACCGTAACCTAGTATTGGAGGCAAGTTGACTTTAACTACTTGTTCGGATAAAATATTAAATGCGCTAGTTGTTAACTAAAAATTTATTTAATTAAGCTGATGTGGCTCAGGGGTAGAGCAGCGCACTCGTAATGCGCAGGTCGTGGGTTCAAATCCCACCATCAGCTCCAAGAAAATCAAGGCCTCCGGGGTTTTAGCTGGAGGCTGTTTTATTAATGACCCTAATGTCTCCTGGTACGCCTTACCTTTTTAACATCTTTCACCTCTCTTTGCCCGTCTTTAAGGCGGGCTTTTTCTACAGTCCAACCGAAAAACAAAAACCCAGCCCATTGATGGACCGGGTTTTTGCCAAGGAGGTCTATGGAACAAAAGGAGCAACTGTTAATATAACTTATGCTGCTAGATTAATTTGGGTGCATAACCATTGATTAACACATAAATCATTGCCTGCATATTATATAAAAAAGCAAAAGGGGTGATTCTTATGGCATTCGGCGTAGGTGCAGGTTGCGGCACAGGATGCGGCACAGGTTTTGGTAACATCGGGTTTATTGTTTTCCTGATTTTTATCCTGCTCATCTTTGGAGTGAGTTGCTGCGGAGGCTGTATTTAGTATGAAAGCCTTATAAGGAGGTATTTCCATGGCTGAAGTTAAGTCCCAAGTAGTTAAAGCGGAAGAAGCTTGTGGCACAGGTTGTTTTAGTAGCCCAGCGTTTATTATCTTCCTGATTTTCATCCTGCTCGTTTTCGGCGTGGGCATGTGCGGCTGCTGCATTTAAACTGTAAAAACACTAACATAAAGGCTACGTTTGTAACCATCGGTATTTACCGGTGGTTATGATTTTGGCAATGGTAAAATGAGATACATGCAAAATATGGCCAACCGGGTGAACTATCACCGGGCCATACGGCTCAAAAACGTAGAAATCATATAAATATAATGTCAAGATGGGGTAATCGAAAGAATATAACAACGTCTGAATAGCCGGAGTTGCCATAAAATAAGCCGGGAACCACGAATCCTGGCTTAACTGGAGAGGTTTACTGCAAACATAAGAAAGGCCGTAGCGTAAATACGCCACGGCATACCGGCAGAGGCAAAAGTATTTTCCTCTTCCTATTTGTTATCTTTTGCTTCCATTAATGAGCCAAGGCAATGTTTTAACTTCTCAACTTCCACTTCACCACAAATTATCACGACAATACTATCCTTAATTTCAATGCGGCAATTGCGGCAATCGCATTCCTCTTCTTTTTTCTCTACGAAGCCCATTTTGAATTCCCTCCTCTCGGGGATGGATTTCCTGACCGGTCTTAAAATATAATATGTCATATGGGTTATTATGGTTAACGTTACCGTGGAGAATATTACCATGTAAAATATTACCCACAAATTCAACCAACAATACCCAACGCAAAAATGTAAAATCTCCAAAAAAATCAAGGCCTCCGGGGATCGCCCCGGGAGGCCATTTTGTGTTTTTTAGCCATTTTAGCCCGACGTTAATTTTACTACTACTAATTTAGTAATCATCAAGACGATTAACGGCTTTTTGCTTATTCGGCATGAGTGAGAATATTGTTATACTTGCCTTAACTGGGGTCGGCCTCATCAAATGACAAGTTTGTGACCTTGGTAAATTCACCTTTTTTAATCTCTTCTTTGCTGGCACTCTTCTCCAGTATCCCTTTAGATCCAGGTGCTAAGGTTGGTTCTTTCTTCTTTTGTTTTACTCTTTTCATTGATACACCTCCGCTACAATATCATCTCCGGTTCAAGGATTTTTATTTTGTAAAAATGATTTTATCTCGCCGTTATTCTCCCTTCATCCACTACTCGACGATAAAATTGCAGTAGATGTAATGGCTGAGGCTAATTAGTCAATTTTGGCGATTTCTTGAATTTTTCCCGCCGAGATAGACAGTTCTTGCATAGCGGCGGAAATCTCTTGTGTAGCTGCCGCCTGTTCCTCGCTTAAAGCAGCGGTATTAATAACTTTTTCATCCATTAATAATGCTTTCTCGTTTATTGTAGCAAGAATGTTTTTAATTTCCTTGACTCCCTGTGTGCTTTTCACCGACATTTTGCGAATTTCATCCGCTACTACAGAGAAACCTTTGCCGTGTTCTCCGGCTCTTGCCGCTTCTATGGCAGCGCTAAGACCCAGTAGGTTGGAAGTATTAGCAACCTCATTAATAAATCCTAAAATCGTGTCAGTCTTCTTGACCTGAGTAATCACTTCTTCTACCTGAGTTTTAAGGATGTCTTGACTATTAGCCAGTTGCTGAGCGGAAGAAGCAAGTTCCTCTATCGTGGCTGAAGTCTGTTGCGTTGAAGATGCTACCGCTTGGGCTATATTTGCCGCCTCGTCCTTGCTCTTTAAACCGAGACCGAGGAATATGGCGCCAATTACATTGCCTTTTTTATCTTTCAGGGGTATGCTTCTGGATTTGAAAGATACGCCATAAACCTCTTTATCTAATACTACCTCAGTAACCTTGCCCGTATTTATGGCCTTATACATACCGCCACCCTCGGGAATTGGCTTTCCGGCCAAGTCACCTAAGTCTATTTCATGACTTGGGAGATAATAGATATATTTCTCCTTGTCCGATATTCCAATCATGCAGTCGATTGGGAGCATTCCTTGGATTATTGGAGCAATTTTAACTAATGATTCCAGGACGTTATCTTCTGATAACAACATTTTCTGCCACCACACCTTTTTATATGCTTTTATTAGTCCTCTTAACATTACATAATACTACAAAATAAAACATAATACGACAAATTTATTTATAGATAAAGGTGAGCCTCATGAACAAGAAATTCAATACCGTTAAGCTGTTTTTTAAAGTCCGATCTCGGGGACGCCGGAAGGAAGCGGAGGAAGGCGTTTGATCCAATGAATAATTGTGAGTAATAATGGTGGTAACTGTTTCCACAGATTATCATATTATAAAATGAGGTGATAACCTGTGTTGTATGCAAGTAGATACCTGCGTATCATGGATCCTTTAATGGAGGGACCCGATGTCCAGTATGTGCAAAAGCGGCTAAAAGAGCTGGGTTTTTATACGGGTCCGGCTAACGGCGTATATAGTCCGGAAACCCGGGATGCTGTTATCAGGGCACAGCAAAATTTTGGCTTAACCGCGGACGGTGTTGTTGGCCCGGACACGTATAATGCTCTTGGGCTTAGTCCGAAGGACGATGTTACAGTTGCGCCTGAATATGTTATTATTATCGATACCCGTACATTACAGTTATCTTTGCGCCAGTTTGGGCGAGAAATAGGGGTTTTCCCGGTGGCTGTAGGTACTCCTAACACCCCTACGCCCCTGGGGGACTGGAAGATTATACAAAAGACTAAAAACCCGGGCGGTCCCTTCGGGGTGCGGTGGATGAGATTAAACTGTCCATGGGGAGGCTACGGCATTCACGGTACTGATAACGAGGCCTCTATTGGTAGTGCCGCCAGTCATGGGTGTATCCGCATGAGGAATGACGACATTACCCGAATATATGAACTTGTACCGCTTGGAACCAGGGTAAAAATAACAGGTGATGCTTTTACGGGAAGGCTTCTGCGTATAGGCGTGGAACCTGGTTCAGATGTATTGCGTGTCCAGCAAATTTTGCAAATGCTTGGCTATTATCGCGGCGATCTGGACGGTTTTTACGGTCCGGCTACGGAATCGGCTGTAGTTCAATTTCAGCGGGCTCAAGGACTGAGTCCAGACGGAATCGTTGGTCCCCTGACCTATGATCGGCTGCAACTGGCGAATGATTTGGTACTTGGAGATAGAAGACCATAAAATAATATGGGTATTCAGAAAACAGGCTTTTTTATTAAACCCCGCGCGCCATTGAGCAGGGTTGCGAAGGGGAGAGTAAAGCCAACAGATTGTGATTACTCGCTATTTATAGTTTTAGATGAGGCAATGAATTATTGCATAAAATTGTTAGTTCACATGTTTATCGCCTATTTCATATTATGTAGAAAATAAAATCGGGAGCAATCTATAGGGCTGAATATCCAACTGAAGAAGCATGTGGCACAGGTTGGTTGGTTTTGGAGAAAACACAAATAGTAGGATATCTTTGTAACCACCGGTTTTAAAATGTGTCGGTGGTTATAAATTTTTGATTTATGGCTACGGCTTGAAGTTGTAATTTAACGGTATAAAACTACCTTCGGAGGTAATTGACATGGTCCGATCCGCTTTCCGGGAACTTGTTGTCGGAGTCGATGCAAAAGTTCCACTTCATAATGGCAACTGGGTTACTTCAATTAATATGGATAATGCCGCTACCACACCGCCATTTGTCCAGGCTTTGCAAGAAATTATCCAGTTTGCGCCTATGTATTCTTCTGTTCATCGAGGGGCAGGATATAAGTCCAGGCTTTCAACTGAATTATATGAAAATTCAAGATTGGCAATAGCGAACTTTGTTAAGGCGGACCTTAATCATGACACTGTAATTTTCTTAAGGAATACGACTGAAGCAATAAATAAATTATCTTATCGACTTTGTGATGACACTAAGAAAAGTGTAATTTTGTCTACATGTATGGAACACCATTCTAATGATCTTCCCTGGAGAAATAAGCATCATGTTGATTATATAGAAATAGATAATGATGGAAGACTATGCCTTGATGATTTAGTCAATAAATTGAAAAAATATAAGCGCTCTGTAAAATTAGTAGCAGTCACCGGAGCTTCGAATGTCACAGGATATGTCAATCCCATTTATGAAATAGCGGAAATAGCCCATCAGTATAATGCAAAAATATTCGTAGACGGAGCTCAACTAGTTCCACACGCTCAAATTGACATGAAACCTTTCAATTCACCCCGGCATATTGATTACCTGGCATTTTCCGGCCATAAGATGTATGCGCCGTTTGGAACAGGGGTATTGATCGGCCCTAAAGAAACTTTTATGAATGGCGCCCCAGAATATACCGGAGGTGGTACTGTACGGACTGTTACCCATACTAACGTGGTATGGGACGATCCACCTAATAAAGAAGAAGCAGGTACGCCAAATTTAATGGGAGTGCTCAGTTTGCAAGCCGCGGTTAAAACATTGAGTATGATAGGTATGCAGAATATCAGTAATTATGAATTAGGGTTATGGAAAAACACTATAGATAACTTTAAAAATATACCCGGTCTACAGCTCTATAGTGATACAAATCCCGACAAACCCCGGATAGGAATCATTTCCTTTAATCTCGAAGGGATTCATCATACTTTGGTAGCTGACATCCTGGCAGGAGAAACCGGTATAGCAGTCCGTAGCGGGTGCTTTTGCGCACAGCCATATGTCCGGGAACTATTAAAGATTTCCGAAAAAAAAGAATCATGTATAAGAGAGCATCGCACCCACAGCCGTCCGCTCAGCCGTCCTCTTAACCGCCCGGGTATGATCAGGGTTAGTTTTGGGTTGTACAATGACTTTGATGAAATTAGTGTTTTAGTTCAAGCGCTTCATCACATAGTAAACAATAAAGAACGTTATATCCAAAAATACATGGCTATATAAAAGGGCATAACCCATTACAACCACCGTTCTAATGTGTTTGTAATGGGTTATTAATGTAACATATTAATTTTCTAAAACATAAGTTGTTTTAAAGTTTTTTTCTCCGGGAGAGTGATCATTAAATGCCTTTTGAACAATTAGGCGGTTTCTGTGAGATAATATTTTTTGGGGTTTTCGCTTTTTTGGCAATAACTATAGGCAAATTGCCAAATAATTTTACCCAGTTGTTAGCCTTGTTTATAGTAATAATTATTACCTGGCTGGTAATCCAATAATAACAAAGCCCCCACCTTGGGCAGTGGGGGAACAGGCGGCGGAACATTGGGAAAATAGTTTCCTTGATTATACTGCTTTCACATTATCAAATACTTCTTGGACACATTTCCGGCATACTATTTTACCTTGATAACTCTGGACATCTATGGTGGTGCCGCAAAAAGTACAAGTTGGCTCGTATTTCCTTAATATTATCTTGTCGAATTCAGTATAAATCTCTATTGGGTTCTTCTCGTCAATACCCATGATGCGCCTGATTTCTGCGGGAATAACCACTCTTCCGAGGTCGTCTATTTTTCTGACCAGGCCCGTTGCTTTCAATATTACATTCCTCCCCTTTTTTCGACAAAATATTACATTGATATTATACCAGATGATACCATTGAAAGTAAATACTTCTGAAATAATTGTTTAAAAATTATTCAGTTAACAATATGTCCCTAATATTTGCTAACCTTGTATTATAGGGTATATTTGTAAACTTGCTTCATGTGTGAATTTGTAGTATTCTTCAAGGGATCACCACAACTGGTAAAGGCCGGTGATTAGTAACGAATAAAATACGGGGTGATTCTTTTGAAATTTTTCGTTAATATCGATGGCGGCAGCCGCGGCAACCCGGGGAATGCGGCTGCGGCAATGGTTATTACTAACGAGGCGGGTCAGGTCCTTGCCACAAAAAGCAAGTTCCTTGGGAATAAGTTAACCAATAATTATGCTGAGTGGAGCGCTTTGGAAGGGGCGGTAGCAGCGCTGGTTCATTTGGCCCGCCAGCATGGAAACATCGAAGCTGAAGTGAGGTCAGACAGTGAATTAATAGTACGCCAGTTTAATCGTAAATATAAAATTAAGGCCCCTGAACTATATGAGATTGCCAGGCGCGTATGGGAAAATCTTGCCGATAATCCCAATCTCAAAGTTACCTTGAGCTATGTGCCAAGAGAGGAAAATAAGCTGGCTGACGCGGCGGTCAACCGTGAACTTGATAATTACCGTTTATAGTATAAAATTTTGTTTAAATAAGGGAGAAATAAATTTTGCTTGGCAACAGAATAGAAGGGAAGTATTTGAGCTGTCTAGAATTAATTATATACATTAAAATAAGGAGGCGCCTATATGGAAATTTTTAAAAAGGTTAGTGAGAGCGCCAAGACGCTAACTGAAGGGGCTAAAACAATAAGTAAAAAATCAAGTGACCTTGTGGGTGCGGCTAAGTTAAAGTTTGAGATAAGCAAGTTGGAAAAGGAGATGGAAAACAACATATCAGCTCTGGGTAAACTGGTTTATCTGCAATATAAAGGCGAGCGAGAACTTGATGATGAGGTGGAACGTCTTCTTGTAAGCACAAAAGCGCTGGAGGATGATATCGCTGAATATGAAGCGCAGATGGCAAAACTTATGCCGAAACCGGTGATATGTTCCAAGTGCCAGACGGAACTGCCCGCCGCCGCTAAATTTTGCTTTATTTGCGGTACTAAGGTTATTTCAGAATAACCCAACCGAGTCAACCAATAGCAATTGTGGGGAAAAAATTAAATGTTCAAAAATAAACATTTTAATGCTATTTTAACAAAATTCCTACTAATAATTACAATATTTGGATTAATTATGCCGGTAATGGGTAACATCACTACCTTGACGGCTGTGATCGCAGCAATGGTTTTGACTTTGGCGGCCTATTTTATTGCCGATTTGATAGTTTTACCGCAGTATGGGAATCGCTTGGCAGTTTTATCTGATGTTGTTATAACCGTGGTAGTTGCCTGGGAAGTGGTACGGTCAGTGGAAAAAGTCTATCTTCCAGTCCCTGGTCTGATAATTATTGCCGTGTTAGTTGGGCTTGGTGAATGGTACTACCATGTTCGTTATCTGGCCAGGTTGATATATAAAGGGAAAATTAAACCTTAATAGGATAATAGAATGTCAATATTTGTGATATGGCCAGGCATTCTAATGACTGATATAATTGTTAAATAAAGCCGAATCCCCGATATATTACGGGGTACGGGGGACAAAATTTTTTGGGGTGAATCCGGATTAACCGCGAGCGGTTATAAAGGTAGGGTGCCCTCTACCCGAACCCTTCAGCTAACCCCGAAGGCGGAGGAGGGATTTTATTGATTTTTGTTTTTCGTCTCTTGGTAGGTTTTTTATTATTGTTGGGGGTGTATGCAGTACCGGCTATCGCTGATGCCGCTGTTCACGATGTTTTGCCCGGGGAAAGTCTTTATTCTATCAGTTTGGATTACGGTATCTCGTTAGATTCCCTGAAGGAAGCCAATGGAATCCAGGACTCTCTTATTTACCCGGGGCAGCAGCTTAATATCCCGGAAAGCAACTATAGTGGTGAAGGCTCTTATTACACCGTCAGGGAGGGAGACAGCCTTTATTCGATTAGCCAGATGTTTGGTGTGGGCTATCAGAATATTATGCAGGCCAATGGCCTGAGAGACACCATGATCTACGCGGGCATGGTTCTGGCAATTCCCGGGGCTGGCGCTACTGTGAAAAAATCTGTTTCCGGGGTGAGCCGGGGAAGCAATTTCCGGAGGCCGTCACTCGCTGATGTTGACCTTTTGGCCCGTTTAATTACGGCTGAGGCGGACGGTGAACCGTATGCGGGGAAGGTGGCGGTTGGCGCTGTTGTTTTGAACCGGTTAAACAGCGATTGTTTTCCAAAATCTATTGAAGATGTTATCTATCAATACAATGATGGTACCTACCAGTTCGAGCCGGTCATGAACGGATGGATCGACAACCCCGCAAGTTTTCAATCCATCCAGGCGGCAAAGGATGCGTTGAGCGGGGTGGACCCGACCAACGGGGCGCTTTATTTCTTTGCCGGAAATAAGGTCAATAATAACTGGCTGTGGTCCAGACCTGTGAGCACGGTTATTGGAAATGTTGTTTTTACTTATTAATAGCTGTTTTTTAACTGCTTAGTACAATTACAGCGAACACCCATACCAACTAAAGTCCGGTTAGCCGGGCTTTATTTTTACTAAGGAATTGTGGATGGTGACACAATTGACAATCTGCGATAATTTGACATATACTGATCCCACCACTGATAAAATAAGCCCACAATTGAACGGGGGATATTAATGCGAGTCGGGGTAGATATTGACGGCGTTTTGGCAGACAGCCTGCCTTTATGGGTTCGGGAACTTAATCGTTATTTTAATAAAAACAAGCAGGTTGAAGAGATTCATCTGTATAATATTATTCAGACTTTTGAGATCACAGCAACTGAATTAAAAGCGTTTATTGAACAAAAGGGCCGGTTTTTAATGTCCGCCGCCTGCCCTGTAAAAGGCGCCGCGCATTATCTGAGTATGATCAAAAAATATCATCATATTTGTATCGTTACGGCTCGAAGAGAAGCGTATAAACAGGAAACACAGGCTTGGCTGCGGCGGCATGGTATGCTTTACGATGAGTTAGTGCTCCTCGGAAGTTACAAGAAAGATGAAACTTGCCTGGAAAAAGGGCTGGATGTAATGGTAGAGGACACGCTTGAGGTTGGCCTGGAGTTAAGCGCGGCGGGAATACCGGTCATATTGATGGACGCTCCATACAACCGGGGGAATTTACCGGGACTAATTTACCGCAAACACTCATGGTTTGAAATATACAGGGCTCTGGTGATAGAATCACAGCAGTTGATGACTTCGTGTAATAATAAATTTGATCTGACAGATTGCAAGTGATTTGATATTTTAACGTTGTAAGTACAAGTGACGGGAGGTTTTTCCGTTGAGCGAAATGTCTGACGCAATCAGACTGTATTACCGCGGGGAAATATTTGAGTCTGAAAAAATATTAAAATCAATTATAAAGGAAGATCCTGAAAATATTAACGCCTTAGTCAGGTATGCTACCGTCCTGGAGGAACTTGGGAAGGATGAAAAGGCCGGGGAGATCTACCTGAGGCTTGCCGCCCTCTATCAGAAAGAGACTTGCTATGAGGAATGTCTGGGAGTATTGGAAAAAGCTTCGTCCAAACTCCCGCAGGCTGAACTGGCGCCGTTAAAGGGTACATGCCTTTATCGTTTGGGCCGTTATGAGGATGCCTTAAGTTGTTTTACGGCCTCTACTAAAACAATCCAAAATTTATTTTATACCGGTAAGATTTATTTTGCTTTAAATCAATATGACAACGCATTAAAAATATTCCGTGAAATAATGTCCTTGGCAAACAACAACAACGATACTTTTCAGGCCTTTTATTGGGTGGGAAAATCTTTGTATGCTTCAGGAAACTTCAGTGAAGCGATTTCATGCTTTGAGAGTTATCTTTCCATTTATCAAGGTGAAACGCATGTTTTTCTCGATCTTGCTATTTGCTACCTTAATTCTGATCGTTTGGCAGAGGCTGAAAATAACATCCTTAAATATAAAGAACTAGACGGTAACATTAATTTAGCCAACTTGTATTTAGGTATTGTGAATTACCGCAAGGGGAATCACAAACAAGCAGTTGAATACCTGGGTGAAACATCATTAAGCGAGCAGTCCTTACATTGGAGAGGTCTTGCATATTATGAGCTTGGTATGTATGAAGATGCCCTGGCATGTTTTTCGGAAGCGACAAAAATAGTATCCAAACCACTCTATTTTAAAATGATGGGGAGTTCACACTTAAAACTGGGCAATTATTTTGAAGCGAAAATTTGTTTCGAAAGAGCCTTAAATGATGATCCCTCAGATGAGGAACTAGGTAAGCTGATTGCAATTACCGGGCATTACTTGGCGAAAGGTGAACTTATTTGAATAATTAAAGCTATAAATAATTACCGGTTATGATAGAGGTTTTTTTCTTCCTTTATTTTTATTATGATCATAGATCTCAAATTTCCCCGAAAAGTTTTCTAAATTATATTCAATTAATGGGGCAGCCTTATTTAAACGCTCCATCTGTTTAACGCGCATCTTGCTAACAGCGTTACCGTATTCATTTCTTCTTCTGTCGACGTGACTTTTATGTTTACTCATAAATTTATTATGTTCAACCGGCAAAAGTTCATTCATCCGGTATGTGTCACGGTTCGGAAATGGATTGGCGGGGTAAGAAATATAATTATTGATAGAATACCAATAGGAGGGAGCGGCCATGTACAAATATAAGATAATCGCGACTATTGTTGAAATACGGGGTGACGGTGTGTGCTCATACGGACATAAGGTAGGCGATAGCTTTGAGTTCTCGGCGATATCTCCGGCCGGGCTGTGCCAGTTTGCCTACGATTCGTTGCGTTCCGCTGTTGCCGCGCTGCTTTATGGCGGTCAGTTCCCCTGGGCTGACAACAGTGATGTCACTACCTGGGCATGTCCCGATCCGGAAAGGCCGGTAATTTTTGAACTGAGGAGGGTGCCGGTTTAAGGAAAGAAGCGATAATAACAACCCTGCCATTATCCAATTAACTGAAATGAGACGTAGGATTTTTTGCGGCAATTGTCGAATACTAGTATCTGATTAAAAAAAAGAGGTGGTTAATATGCCGATATTTGAGTACAAGTGCGGTGAATGTGAAAAAGTATTTGAGGTTCTCCAACTGGCCGGTCAGGAAAAGGGAATCAAGTGCCCTGATTGTGGCGGTTCCAATTTAAAGAAGCTCATCTCGGCTCCTTTTCTTCCTAGTTCTGTCGGGAGACCGGCTAATGATGATTTGGGAAGGTGCTGCAACGGCAATCCCGGTGAAAAAGGGTGCGCGGCTGCCGGTTCCTGCTGCGGACAGGAACTTCAATAATGTTTAAAGGGAAACACCCAGGCCGGCATGAACGGCCTGTTTTATTTATTATGAAAGGTTATTGTTTAAGAAAAAGTTGTTTGACAGATTAAGGATTAAGTGATATAAAAATATTAATTGTGAATTAAATAACTACCTAAATAATAGAACAATAGAAAAAGAATGATATTGTTTGGTTGTTGGTGAGGATGGAGGGGAGGAGTAACTGAGTGAAGACACTTAAGGTGCCGGAAGCAACTATAACAAGATTATCTGTATATTCAAGGTTTTTGGAATATTTAGATCAAAGGGGCATAGTAACCGTTTCGTCGGGGGAAATAGCCCAAGGTGTAGGTGTGAGTCCCGCTCAAGTACGGAAGGATCTGGCGTACTTCGGCGAATTCGGGACGCGTGGAGTGGGTTACAACGTCAAAGACCTGATGCGTTACGTTTTAAAGGTTCTCGGTCTTGACGAACTCTGGCCCCTTGTGCTGGTGGGCGCCGGGAATCTTGGTTTTGCCCTTTGTACGTATAAAGGTTTCAATGATCGTGGTTTCTCAATAGTCGGTGTGTTTGACAACAACCCTGACAAGATAGGTAAAAAAATTGCCGATCTTGAAGTCTATCATCTTGACAGAATGGCAGAGATAATCGCCTTGCACAACGTTAAAGTGGGCATTATCACAGTACCGTCCCACGCTGCGCAGGAAGTAACTGATTTAATGGTGAAAAACGGGTTGCAGGCTATATTAAATTATGCGCCGGTTGTGCTTAATGCCCCGGAAAATATTGAGATACGGAATGTCGATATGTCAACAAGGCTTGAGATCCTTACTTTTAATCTAAGTAAAAAAGATTACAACCCGGTTACATAAATTTTGGACTGTGACATAGTTCTTTTTTCTTAGACTTTCATAGCAGGCAGGTGGAAGACGAGTTTGGGAATTCAAAGTATAGAGGTTTATTCCAAAGAGAGAACACAAATGGTAGATATTACTGCAAAAGTTGAACAAATTATTAAGGGCATTGGGATCAAAGAAGGCATCTGCTATCTCTACACGCCGCATACTACCGCCGGACTTACAATAAATGAAAATGCCGACCCTACTGTGACGGCCGACATTCTAGCAGAATTAAATAAATTAATCCCTTTTTCCGATGGTTACAGGCACAGCGAGGGTAATTCGGCGGCGCATATAAAGTCATCTCTAACCGGCGCTTCACTGTTATTGTTCGTAAGCGGGGGGAGGCTGCTTCTGGGTACCTGGCAGGGTGTTTATTTTTGTGAATTTGACGGTCCGAGGCAAAGGAAAGTGTTGGTTAAAGTTGTCGAAGGATAAATTCAATTAGTCTTTTTTAAAGTAAAGCGTCCTGATTGTCTCAAAATCCCAGCCTTCAAAGAAGTTTACAGCGGCTTGAACTCCAACCCGGTAAAGTTTTTCCTTGAGTTGCGAACTCATTTCAAAATCAGTAGTTTTTATCCCAATAGACGGAATAGATATTGTCCGGACACGGCTTCTGGGATCTAGTTCGTGGATTAGATCATGCGCTTCCAGCATGGTCGATACAATAGCTTTGATCAGATCAAATGGGTTGTTCACCCGTGGGAATAAAGGTTCTTCAGACTCAACAATTTTGAAACCGAAAGTAGGCCAGGGAGGAGTCTCGTCGCTGTCAAAAATCCATACCGGAAAGTTGCTCAACACGCCTCCGTCAATAATGAAGCTTGATATGGTTTGTTTGCCGGGGCTGGTGTATGGCAGTGTGTATGGTTTGTAAAAGAAAGGTAAACCGGAACTCATCCTTACTGCCTTGCTGACTTCCAGATTATCAGGATCTATATTATATTCTTTAATGTCATGGGGTAATTTTAACAGCTTGCGCCTGGTGACGTCGGTAGCTATAATTACCAACTTGTAGCGGAATTTGGGATCGTTTTCATACTCCTTTATGACCAAATCTTTAAATGTGCGGACCCCTTTGGCGTCAAGCTTTTTCCTGACCCAATTTTCCAGGTAATTACCTGCGTACAGCCCGTTTTCAAACCACAAACTCAGCGCCGGCCCGATCAAGGGAATGCGGTTCAGCCAGTACTTGTCTTTTAACATGCCGAAATCAAGGCTGTTGATCAATGTTCTTATTTCATTGGCGGAATAACCCGCTGCCACTAAAGAGGCGACAATTGCGCCGGCGGAAGTGCCGGCCACGTTTACCCAGGTATAACCCCTGCGTTCAGCTTCGGTAAGGGCGCCGAGTATGCCGAACGCTTTAATTCCGCCGCCCTCGAAAACAGCGTCAGCGCGCATCGTCATGATTAATCACCTCCTGATAGAATCATTTTATGGAGAAAAGACAATAACTGACACACAAATAAGTTAACGCCAATCCGTCCACTGTACGGACAAAAAAAGGGCTACCCATTATGGGAGCCCTGATAACCACATCCCATTAAATTTTGAACTGCAGGGAAAGAACATTGAGCCGGTCCACCATGCGCATCAGTTTTTTGGCCAAAGAATCTATATCGTGCAGGCTTTCTGTTTGGAGTTTGGCGTCGCTGCCGGCGCCTGAACTTTTATTGATTGATTTAAGAAGTTCGTCTATAATCCCGCTCTGGCCTTGCCTGATGTCCGCTATGCTTGCGGATTGCCTTTGAGCTGCTGCTGCGATCTCTTCAATGATCTCTTTGCTCTGTAATAGTGATTGTAGAACCTGATCCAGCGTTTCACCGGCTTCCTTCACGGATTCTTGCCCGTCCGCCAGCCTTTTTGTATTTTCGCCCAGCGCGCTTTCCGCCGCTAACCAGCTATTCTGCACTTCCGCCAGTTCCCGGGACATTTGTTTAATCTGTTTTAGCGAGTCTTCAGAAATTCCGTGCAATTCCTCCGCGGCCTGGGTTAATTCACTGTTGCCGGAACGCGCGGCCTGAAGAGCCACCTGTAATGTAAAGGCGTTATTTTTATCAAGTAAATTGGAAAAGTAATCTATTGTTTTACTGAATTTGTTGCTTTTAACTTCCAGATGTTTCAACAAATTCCGGGCATCCATCAGTGACCGGCTTGATTCTGTAATGTTTACGGCAATTTTAGAAATTGCGGAAGCTCCATTTTCTCCAAGCCGGGCTGTTTGGTTCACTTCATGAAGGATTTGGAGAATGCTGTCCATAGCTTGTTTGGACTGTCCGGAAAGTTGTTCATAAAGACCAATCGATTGTTTTAGTATAGCTACTTGTTCTTCCGTGTTTTGTTTTAGTAAATCAAAAGTGTGAGACAGCCTGTTATTGGCGCGGTCGGAGGTTTGAAGCCGCCCGAGGATTTGCTCGGCTGAATTGTTGATATCGAAAGCGCTTGACTTAACTGATTGAATCAGATTGGCCAGGTGTATGCTCATGGTGTTAAATGAAGTTGCCAGATCCCCGAGTTCGTCTTGGTAATGGACCGGTACTTTATAAGAAAAATCACCGGTCGCTAATTTTTCAGTCGCCGCAGTCAGGTCTCTCAGCGGCTTTTTCAGGATACGTTTACTAATAAGCCCGGCCAGTGAAATACCTGCTGCAATCGCAGCCAGGCATATCAGGAGAATACTAAGAATTGTGTTATTTACATGCTTGGTTAGACCTGACATATCGATACCCAAGCGGAAATAGCCCACAGTGCCGGTCGATGTGTTAATCGGAGCGTAGAAGTCCATTATCAACGGTTTGCCGTATTCATTTTTACGTATCTCCATGACATTTGTTTTTGCGGCCAAAGCATTCCTGGTTACTTCGTCATTTAACTTGCCGCCGGTTTGTTTATCGTCGGTATGAGCGATAATTTTACCCCCGGTATCCATGACCATCGCATAGCTGATGTCTTGATATGTGCTTACTGTTTTAACCAGGTTATTGAGAGATTCGGTATTGCCGGCCTGTAGATAGCTTCCGGAGAATTGAAGCGCGCTATTAACGATATTCCATCCTTTGTCCTGGAGTTCCTTATTAAACATTGCATAGTCCCGCAAAAAGACTGTAGCTCCTACCGCAGCTATTAAAAACGTAACCAGCAGGCTTAAGGCTATTGCTATTTTAGTCATAACCGACAGTCTTAGCCTATGAATAAGTGATCCGGTTGCTTCTATTAGTTTCATAATACCGCCTCCTTGAATGTTAGTTGCAGTTGGTGTCCCGCTTTGGAGCCAGTGGCTGCAAGGTGCCCCACCGGTAGTTCAATCACCATGTGAGAACGGGTGATTAACGGGGAAAACCTGAACGGGCCAATGTTTTCTATGGTATGCAAAATAGTCATTTCTTTACTTGCAAAAATAACGTCGATGTTAAAAGACATAAAACACGTGTGGATCGATTTGCATGGTGAAAGGATTAAAGCTTCTCCATGTTTTAAACCAGGGTTGCCGATCAGTCCTTTCAAGCGTTTTTTAAAATTGTCCGCCAGCCAAACGCGATCGGCTAGGACAGTTCCATTGCTTAAATTAACCAGTTGCACTTTTTCACCCCAGTCTGTATTTAATAAATGTTGAGTGTTAAATTGGTTCAGTGATTAATTATTTAGTAAAAATATTAGTAATCTGTATCACCGCTGGTCCCAACAGGATAACGAATATTGCCGGGAAGATAAACAATACCATGGGAATTAATATCTTTACCGGGGCTTTCATAGCCATTTCCTCGGCGCGCTGGCGGCGCTTCAAGCGTATTTGCTCGGATTGTAAGCGTAAAATATTGCCTATGCTGATTCCTAACTGGTCCGCCAGGATCACTGAACCGGTAAAGGTCGACAGGTCGTCTACATCCGCACGTCTGGACATATCCCGCAGCGCTTCAATTCTAGGCCTGCCCATTTTAATTTCTTGGAGCATTACGGTAAATTCCCCGGAAAGCACCCCCTTAGTTTTTTCAACCACCTTCATTAGCGCCCCGTCGAAACCGAGACCGGCTTCCACACTGACAGTAAGCAGATCCAGAACGTCAGGAAGGGTTTTTTCTATTTCCTGCTTACGTGCCGCATCCTTTCTGTTTAAATAAAAATCCGGTAAAAGCCACCCAAGCCCAAGACCGGCACATCCCATTAAAATTACTTGAACCGGGTTTTTGCCAATGATTTCGCTGATCGTCCAGAATAATACGGCAGCACCGCCGGCTGCTAAATACTTGATTACCAGAAGCTCACGCGGCGCGATTTTTTCACTGATACCCGCACTTGTTATTTTTTTGACAAGCATAGCTTCTTTTTCGGCAGGCAGCATCTTTGCCACATGAGAGGATAACTTAACCAGTAATGGTTTTATCATCCTTTGATAAAAGGGTGCCTTTAACTCATACTCCCGTACGGTGGGAGTTCGTTGGCCAACTATTTCTGTTACTCTTTTTTCCACCTCCCGGCGTTCTTTTAAAGAGAAGTTATACAAGACCAGTATGAGCAGAAATGCTTCCACAAAAACAATAGCGATAATAAATGCTAGCAATGGCTACCCCCCTAAACCGGAATTTGTATAATTTTTTTGATTAAACTAAGCCCGAGGATTTGTGCCAGAACTGCGAAGGAAACCATCGTCAGGCCGGTTTTGCTGACAAACAGCGGCTTAATATAAGCAGGATTTAAAAAGTAAATTACAACAGTCAAGAGTATTGGGAGAAGCCCGATAATCAGGCCTGAAATCCTGCCCTGGGCGGTAAGGGTTTTAATTTCCCCTTTGATCCGGATTCTCTCCCTGATTGTGTTGGCGATATTGTCAAGCACCTCCGCCAGATTGCCCCCGACCTGGCGCTGAATCAAAACAGCGGTTACAACCAGTTCAAGGTCATCACTGTTAACCCGCGCGGCCATATTGAGAAGGGCTTCTTCGGTGGGAGTGCCCCAGTTCATTTCCTGAAGCGCAATACCGAATTCTTTGGCGATTGGATCGGGTAATTCGTTACGCACCATGTCCATTGCCTGCAGAAAACTAAATCCTGAGCGCAGGGAGTTTGCCATAATGATCAGGGCATCTCCAATCTGGTTGTTGAACTTACTGAACCTTCTTGTCTTTGCCGCGCGCAATACGAAGTGTGGTAAATAACCCCCTAATGATGCCGTTAAAAGCCCAATCATCAGGTTGCCGCCGGTAAGCAGGGTGAATAACAGACCGCCGCCAAGGGACAAGAGCAGCGTCAGGCCTAAAAACTCTTCACCTTTCAAGGGTATATCAGCTTTTGTCAGCTCGGCGTTTACTTTTTCCGTTATTTTGCGGGCGGTAAAGAGCTTGCCTGCCAACTCCAGAACCTTGCGGCCGGACCTGGATTTACCGTTTTTCTTTTTTACCCCGTCTAACACGCTGCGCATCCTGGCGCCAAATACCCGGTTGATTCGTACTGCTACGATTTCCTGCTCCTTTGCTTTTAACTGTTGAACACCGAGGAAAGACAAAAAAACGGCGAGAAAGGTAAGACACGCTATAGTTGAAAGGTTCAATTAAAAAACCTCCCGGTTAATTAATTTAGAGCATTTCGAGACAATAAAAAATCTTTTATTCTGACTACTGACTACTGACTACTGACTACTGACTACTGAATTAAAGTATAGATGGGTTGAATGTTTCAAAAGGCAGGACGATGCCATAAGCCTCCAACTGCTCAAGGAACTTGGGCCTGATCCCGGTTGCGATATACTTGCCCTTGAGCGCGCCGTCGGGGCCAATGCTCTCTTGTTTAAAAACGTAAACGTCCTGAAGGACGATGACATCCCCTTCCATCCCCTGGACTTCGGTAATATGGGTGATTTTCCGTGATCCATCCCGCATGCGGCTTTGTTGAATAATCAGATTTATGGCGGAAGAGATCTGTTCCCGGATGGCTTTAACCGGCAGTTCCATGCCGGCCATTAAAACCATGGTTTCCAGCCGGGAAAGCATATCCCTGGGCGAATTGGCGTGGCCTGTGGTGAGTGAGCCGTCATGGCCGGTATTCATTGCCTGGAGCATGTCCAACGCTTCTCCGCTGCGCACCTCGCCTACCACTATCCGGTCCGGGCGCATCCGCAGGGCGTTCCGCACCAGATCCCGGATGGTGATGGAACCTTTTCCTTCAATATTGGGCGGGCGGCTTTCCAGGGTAATCAAGTGCTCCTGCCTCAACTGAAGTTCTGCCGCGTCTTCAATCGTTACAATTCTTTCACTATCCGGAATGAACGATGAAAGGATGTTGAGAGTAGTGGTTTTGCCGCTGCCTGTCCCCCCCGAAACCACTATATTGAGTCTTGCCTTGACACAAGCTTCCAGGAATTCGGCGATTTGAGGGGTCAGGGTGCCGAATCGGACCAGATCGTCAATAGTAAGAGGATCCTTAAAAAATTTCCGGATGGTAATGGTCGGGCCGTTCAAAGCCAGGGGGGGGATGATCGCGTTAACTCTTGAACCATCCGGCAAGCGGGCGTCAACCATCGGCATGCTTTCATCTATGCGTCTGCCCAGGGGGGTCACAATTCTTTCAATCACATGCATGATGTGATTATTATTGCGGAAGAAAACATCAGTAAGTTCAATCCTTCCTTTTTTTTCAACGTAAACCTTGCTTGGACCGTTGACCATTACCTCGGTTATTTCGGGATCGTTCAAAAGAGGGGTGATTGGCCCGTAAGCAATAGCGTCGTCGGATATTTCTTTGGCGATGCGCATCCGGTCCAGACGGGGGATGCTTTCTTCTTCTTTATCTAAGATGGCCAGAACTGTCTCCTCAATTTTTACCGCCAGCGCGTCCGGGTTATTTCCATTGTCATTATCCTTATCTATTTCTTTTAATTCTTCGATAATCTTTTTATGAATGTTCATTTTAAGCTGCTCATAAGGATCTTTCGGTTTTAAGGGCTGCTGATCTCCTTGTTTTCCACCTTCCGGCTTGGATGTTTTTTGCTTTTCCAATCTGGCCAATAGTGACATTGCACGATCATCTCCATAAACTCTGGATTATCAAGTAAGAGTTTTGTTTTTTGGGGCTTTTCTTAGAAACTAAAGAATTTGCCGATAAATGACTTTTTAGCGGCGGCTTCAGTGTTGACCCCGGCGGCTGGCATTTCAAATTCCCTGGCAAAGGCCTTGATATTTTGAGTAATTTTGCTGTTAGCCTGAGTCAGCACAAACGGGTGTCCTTTATTGATTGATGACAGCACTGTTTTTTCATCATAAGGCAGAATTGCCACAGGGGATGTATTGAGGCTTTTTTCCAGGTCCGAAATTTTAATGCCATAGTCAAGGGTAGACTGGTTTAAAACCAGTTTGACCTTGCCGGACAAATTCAAAGTGTCCAAAACCTCCAGGTCAGTCTTAACATGCTTAATAGATGGAAGGTCCCGGGTAAAAATCAAAAGAATATCGCTGGCAATTTCTAAGACGCTCAGGTTTAGATCGTTAAAGAGCGGGGAAGTATCAACGATAACTATATCGAAATAGGTTTTTAACAAATTCAGTATTTCTTCCACATGGCCTGCTGTGACGACTTCGGCTTGCTCAGGCCGCGTTGGGGCTGGAAGAATCTTTAGCCCGGACATATGTGGCGCCAGATAGGAATTAACCAGGGAGAATTCCAGCCGGTCCTCTTCCTGCGCCAGTTCAGCAATAGTTCCCTTGGGGGAAAGGTTAAGCATTACCGTCACGTCGCCACCTTGCAGGTCGAAGTCCACCAGCGCCACCTTTTTTTGGGTCTCTTGGGCAAGGCATACGGCCAGATTGCAGGCAAGAGTTGTCCTGCCGACTCCTCCCTTGCTGGAAAAGAACACCACAACTTTTTTGGCCGGAGGGTCAGGTTCCGGCAGGGTTACGTTAACAGGCGGGGTGGCAGAGCGGGCCGCCCGCATTTTATAGGTGTTACTGACGCGCCGGATAGTATCGGCCAGATCACTGGAACTGAAGGGTTTTACCAGGTAGTCCCTGGCGCCCGCGGCCATAGCTTTTTTCAGATACTCCGGTTCACCTTGAATGGAAATGATCACAATAGCGGTATCAGGCATTTGGGTCGAAATCGCTTCGGACGCCATGATCCCGTCCATGCCCGGCATATTGATGTCCATTAATACAACGTCGGGGTGGAGAGTTGCGGCCATCTTCAGGGCTTCATCCCCGCTTTCCGCTTCTCCTACCACCGAGATGTCTTCTTCAAAATAAAGCAAGCGTTTAATATCCTCACGGGTGTTGGCAATGTCGTCGACAACTAGCACACTGGTTGTACTCATAATATGACCTCCTTTAATGAACTAGTTGATTCATTCTGAAAGACGGCAGGTTAATTGTTTCCTGGTCTGTCGCCGGGCGCAGGAGTAGCCGGATGGACCCTTTTTCAGAACAGAGAATCAGGGGTTGAGCCTGCTCGGGCGTTACTGAAAGAGTTATGGTGTGGGCTGGAGCGGCTTTTTTGCTGTCCTGGCTGTTCCCTGCCGCCTGGGTTGTCGACTGATCCGTGGACAGGACGCTGGCGTTTTGGATCAACAGGCTTGTCACGCTGGATTTTTCCTGGCCGACCGCGGCCTGCAGGTCGAATGTTCCCATAACGTCCACCCGGTCACCTGGCTTAACTAAACCAGCAATGCCGGACACTTCGTTAACCGCTATAGTTACTGCCCGCTTGCCTGATTGGAGCAGGAAAGGGAGGCCGTCTGACGCGTCTTTGTCGTTGGCCAACTGGTCCCGAAGGATTTGCTCTCCCGGCCAAATATCCGACTTTGCTGTTTTGCCCAGGACTTCCTTTGAATCAAACGCCGCTCGTTCGTTGATATATTTTACGGGCATATCTTTTAGATCGAACATTTGGGATGTTATTTGGGTTTTTGCCGGTATCCGCTGGCTGGCTACGGCGACTCTGGCAAAATCTCCACTTTCCTGGTAAGTTTTTTTCATGTCTGTCAGGTACATATATATTCCACCGGCTGCAATCAGGCCGGTGACCACGGCCAGAATCAAGATTAGTTTGTTTTTCATTTGGATCACCTCTGATTATTTACTCGATTAGTTTAGCTCCCTGAATACCATAATCTGCCTGACTTGATGACGAATCCCCCTCCACCACCATTTTTATAAAATAACCTTCAATATAGTTTTCATTGCCTTGCGCGGTTACTCTGTCCACCAGGAAAGCGGCGAAGCCGATAATCCTGATTTTTGCGACCTGACCATGATCAATAACGATGGGTTCGTAAACCGGAACAATCAAGATTCTGGGACATCCAGGGTCAAAATTGGAGGGAGTGCATGCGGGTGAGTGATTGCACAGGTCCATCCGGTAATCTATTGCCCGTTTGGTGGGGTTGGACATGTTTCCCGTTTCAGTGTCGATCTCTTCACCCACAGTTAATTTTCCATCATAGCCATATTTTAAGTTGTCCTCATAGTTGCTTGCACCGGTTCCGCCCAGGGAAAGGGCGCCGTATGTACCCGGACCGAGAGGGGATGGTTCGGGACTGTTGGATCCTTGCTTCAGTGTGTACCTGGTGTTGAAATCAAAGGTCTGGTTGGGTATCGCCAAGGGGGCTGCGCCTTTGTAGGAGCTTAATCCCGCCACTCTGGCGGATGCCTGCGCGCTTACTATACCGGAATACAGGCCAAGGACCCTGGCAAAAAAATAATTCACCTGTTTTGTGGCCGACACTGTTATCTGTGTGTCCTGACGGCCGTTATATGCTGAAACCGTTGGCTGGTCAGGGATATAACCGTTCGTAAGGACGTAATTTTCCGCGGTGTTTATCGCCTGGACCGGATTTACCGGCAGTTCCTGCGCCCCGGCCAAGACAGCCGCGTCAACAGCGTTGGAGAGTTTTTGTTTGTTGAGCAAAAGCATTCCGATGTCTGTGACCAGTGCCGTAAAACCCAACAAACCCACCATTCCTGCGGTGATTATAACCATGGCGAAGCCTTTTTGATCACATACAAGATCCCTAAGAAATTTAATAATTCTTATTTTCATTATTTATTCCATCCTCATTACGGTAGTTGCGCTCAGCGGAAAGGGGTTGGGGATGATAGTGTCCAGTACCGGTGTAATCAGGTTTACTGAATAGTCAACCTTTACCGTTAATGGGACACCCCTTGTCCGGGCGCTTTGATTTGGTGTGATGGTTATTTGAGCATCTGTTAAATTCAAAGTTGCCGCGACATCCTTCACTTTTGTGATAATTTCAGAATCAGTCTGACTGGTTATCCCGGCGCGCGCGCCCTCCCTGGAAGCATTTGTGATCAATAGATAGGAGTGAAATATTCTGCCAAATTCCATCGTTCCCATAAGTAATATAATCAGAAGCGGCAGTACCAGCGCCAACTCGACCAGCGCCTGTCCCCGCTTATCCCCGATTAACTCGCCTACCTGGCGCATGAAAATCACCTCACAAAATATGCGATGGCGCTACCTAAGGCAATAGCGGCGCCGTAAGGGATTGTGCTGCTTTGATCAACTTCTGAGTCCGTATGGTAGCTTTGAAAAAAACTAAATCCGACAGTAAACGGGAGAAAAAGTTTTTTTATGGTAAAGAGCAGTTTCTTGTTTCGGACCAGATAGAATATAGCCAGAATACCTCCTGCAATAGCGCCTGCCAGGAAAGTGATAAAGATAAAGGAAGGACCTTTCAACGCCCCGATGGCGGCCAGGAATTTTACGTCACCGGCGCCGATACCACCCATCAAGTGAGGGATGAGAAGTAATGCCAACCCTAGGGATAAACCTTCCAGGCTGAGAATAACTTGGGGCAGCCCACCGGTGTATAAATGGTAGCCTAAAGCCACAAGAACTGCCGGGAGCAGCACAAAGTTATAAATTTTTCGTTTGGCAAGGTCTGTACATAGGCAGGTGACCGTGAGCAGAAAGAAGACAGTGTCGATAAACATGATTAATACCTCTTAAAGTCTGACCCTACTCAAGTTGCCTTAAGTAGGGTCCAGGATATTGACGGAAATTAAGATTACATTTTAGTTGTGCTGCAATTATATAGGCGTAAAATAATTTACTGCGGATTTAGTGCGTTATTTACCTCGCCAAATTTTGTATTTATATTAGTACCTATTGCCGTCAGCGCAATGATTACAGCACATGCTACAAGCGCTAAGATCAACCCATATTCCGCCATGCCCTGCCCTGACTCTTCGAACAAGAAGTTTTTAAACATTTGAATCATTGAACTTTTCCACCTTTCATTTTTTATTTTATTAAAAAAAATAGTTGCATTATTCAGGGAATTTACTTGCTGTATTTTGGTATGATTTTATAATCCCATCCCCTAATAGACTTAACGCTACAACTACTGCCATTGCCACAAAAGCGAGAATCAACCCATACTCCGCCATGCCCTGTCCGGATTCTTCCATAAACAATTTTTTTGTTAATACTATCATCTACCAACCACCTTTCGGGTTGATTTTATTTAATTGGTGTTTCGTAGCGTAATTTTATCATTTGCTTACAAATAATGACATGATTCTGTAGTCTCAATTTATATAACGACAGTAGTCTGAAAAAAAATGGGACTTGTCCATATAGTTTCCCGGGATTAAAAAAAGCGCCTGCGAACAGCGCTTGAACGTATATAATAGTCTTTATCCCACAACTGGTAAACACTGGACCTCTCTGGAAGTGAATCATAAGATCAGTATTTTTCGGCGGAAAATGGTCCTGGGCCGGTGGCACTGAAAACTATGCTTGCGTTGTGATATGTTTTTATGAAAGAATTGATTTTATAAGTCCACAATTTTATTTTTTACCGCCAGGAGAGCGGCTTGGGTCCGGTCAATCACACCCAGCTTTTGAAAAATATTTGTCAGGTGATTCTTTACCGTTTTTTCGCTTATGTATAGCTTTTGGGCAATGCTTCGGTTGCTTTCTCCATGGGCAACCAACCGAAGCACGTCAACTTCCCGTCTGGTTAAACCCTGAGGCAGGTTGTCCTGGGCGTGGCGGGAAGACAGGCGGCTGAATTCGGCAAATATTTTAGTTGTCATGGATGGAGGAATAAAAGATTCACCCCGCGCAACCCCCAAAATGGTTTGCACCAGCAAATCTGAACTGATGTCTTTAAGTACATAGCCTGAGGCACCGGCTTTGATCAGTTCAAAGAGGTACTCTTCTTGGTCATGAATGGTTAGGGCGATTATGCCAATCTCGGGGCATTCGTTTTTAATTATCCGGGTAGCTTCGATACCGTTGACCTTTGGCATGGTGATATCCATGAGGATGATATCCGGCTTGATTTTCATAGCCTGTTCGATGGCTTGCTGACCGTCTTCCGCCTCACCTACCACCTCAATGGCCTCTTCAGTGGATAAGATTTTACGCAATCCTTCACGGACGAGTGTATGGTCATCGGTAATTAATATTTTTACTTTTTTCAAATTTCGTTTCCCTCCGTTTATGTTAAAGTTTTTCAATTATAGTCCACGGGAACCGAAATACCTATTGATGTGCCCCTGCCGGGAGCGGTAGTGATGTTAAATTCTCCTTTGAGAAGCTGAACTCTTTCCCGTATTCCGATTAAGCCGTATCCGTCGCGTTCCCCGTCTGCCATGACTTTATTCAGGTCAAAACCAGTACCGTCATCTTTAACGTAAATGTTAATCTTCTCGGGAAGCATTTCCATTTTAACTATTGCGCTTTTGGCTCGGGCATGTTTTCTTATATTGTTTACCGCTTCCTGGATAATTCTAAAAAGAGCAACTTCAACAGAACTCTCCAGCCGCTTTTGGGGCCCAATGAAAAGAAATTCAATTTGAACACCTAATTGATCATTGTAATCGGAAAGGTATCTCTTTATTGCGGGTGCAAGACCAAGGTCGTCCAGCACCATCGGTCTCAAATCAAATATTATTTTGCGGACATCGGTTAAACTCGAACGAACCAATTCCTGTAGCGCAACCAGTTCGCCGCGGACTTTATCGGGATGCAAGTCCAGCAGCTTCTGACAATAATCCGCTCTCATGACGATATTAGCCATGGATTGTGCCGGACCGTCGTGGATTTCCCGGGCGACTCGTTTGCGTTCTTCTTCCTGGGCTTTAATGATGCTCATAGCCATCTGTTGCGCCTGGTGGACCTCGCCGATTTTGGAGCCGAGGTCCTGCAGACCCCCACCCAGATAGTTCAAGACTACACCTACTTGGGAAACCAGTTTTTCAGCCCGATCAACTGTGGCGTTGAGCCTGCGCAGGCTTGTTTCCAGATGATCCCGCCTGAACCGCAGGAGTTTTTCTTTTTCTTGCATTTTGATTAGTTCAACTTGCAAATCATATGCCTGATCGTAAGCATCCTTAATATCCTTTTCGGTATATCTCTGAAAATCTTTACTTACTTCCATCAATCTGGCCCTGGCTCTTTTTTCGATAAGAGCCTTTTTGTCCACTTGCCTAATAATTTCCGACACTTCTTTTTTAACTTCGTTAAGTTCCTGACTCACCCTGATTAATTCCAAACGGGAATTTTCCGCTATGTCGTAGATCTGGTTTTTGCTTCGTTCTATGGCTTCTAGTGTTTCTTTGACAATACGGTCAAGGGCATTTATGTCAAACACAATGTTCACCTCGTTGCCCTTTTTTTTAAATGTTCTTTTTTGTTCCCCATTTTCCTCCCTACTTGAGAAAAATAATGAAAATTGAAAGCTTTTACATAATTTATGTGGTTTGTGCTAAACTATATCTGTTTGAGAAAATAACAAGGAGTGATTATGTTTGCGAGTTGATGTGGACCAGGAATTATGTATCAGCTGCGGTACGTGTATAGATCTCTGCCCGGAAGTCTTTAAATGGAATGATGATAATAAAGCCAGTTGCGCTACAGCAGAGATACCGGTTGATTTGGAGGAACAAGCGCACGAGGCCGCCGAAAGCTGTCCTACCGAAGCAATTACCGACATTTAATCAGTAGTCGGTAGTCAGGAGTCAGTAGTCAGAATGAGAGAACGAGAGAATGATTTATGTCTCGATTATTCTGGATTCTGACTACTGAATTCTGACTACTTGAATCATTTGACACTTTTTTATCACTTGGCCCGTATATTATTAAAGGTTGGGCCAGTAACGATTGGCAATACGGTTGAGGTTGAAATTGATGGAATCGGCAAGTTGATAAATACTGTAATTGGTTAAATATAGCCATATTTTACCTTAAACCGTTAGCGTGGGACATGAAATGTGATTATGATTGTAAAACTTAAAATTTTGTTGACAAGATAAGATATTATGCTAAAATTGAGTTTGATTGGAATTAGCCAATCCTTATGTTTGATAGGGGGTTAGTTAATTCCAAAATTATTGTCCAAAAGGGAGGCAGATAAATGAAACAATTGGGCCGCCATGTATTGGCTGAGATTTGTGGGTGCGATTTTAACATTCTCAATGACATTGACAAGGTTGAAGAAATCTTGGTAAACGCAGCGCTGGAAGCCGGCGCTGAAGTCAGGGAATGTGTGTTCCATAAGTTCAGCCCTCAGGGGGTAAGCGGTGTTGTGGTTATTTCCGAATCGCACCTCGCTATCCATACCTGGCCGGAACTGGGTTACGCGGCAGTGGACGTGTTCACATGCGGTGAAAAAGTAAATCCCTGGGATGCATGCAACTACCTTAATGATCACTTTTGTGCGAAACATATGACGGCAAAAGAAATAAAACGCGGTGTCATTCCGGAAGCTTACTTAAAGGAAGCTGTAAATCTTTAGGAGGGATATTTATTAGTACCCAGAGTAGTAAAAATTAGAAGGCCTTGCAATAAAGGATATTGCAGGGCCTTCTAATTTTTGCGGCGAATTTATGCCAATGAATGTGAATAGTTAACGCAAGGGAGGAAATTGTGAGACTATACCGAATATATACAAGACAAGTAAAGGAGGAGCCTCACTAAATGTTGAGAACCATTTTGGGGCCGATTGCAGCTGACCTGGAAAACGTATATTGCATACTTAGAAAAGAGTTTCCTCTAATTATCGGCCAAGCGGGGGATTTAACCCGCCTTGAGCATTTATCTGTAAATACGGCAATTAGACCGGCGCTGGTGATCCTTTCTTCCCGGATTTACGACGGTAATCCTGAAAAAACGGCTGTTCTGGCCGCTGTTTTTCAGTTTATTTATCTAGCTTCAAAAGTACAAGAGAATATTTCCAAAGCTGATCCGGTCGTGAGTAGTGAAATCAGCGACTACCGGGACAAAAAAGGTTTTTCTGTTTTGCTGGGAGATTACCTTTACAGCAAATCCACTTTTCTGTTGATCGAGTCAGGCATAACGGGGATGATTTGCGCTATGGCCGAGATTGTTTGTCAGGTTCACGAGGGTTTGCTTTTTAAAGAGAAACTGACAGGGTTTAACCCAGCCTCAAAAGCGTTTCACGATATCGTTCGCAAGGAAACCGCCGAGCTTTTTGCCGGTTGTTGTCTTCTCGGAGCCCGCCTGGCTGGCGCTGTTGTAGAAGACCAGGAAATCATGCGCCGCTTTGGCTTAAACTTGGGCATGGCTTTCGGACTGTCGGAGTTGGGTGTCGCTGTTGAACAAACGTCTTTTTATACGGAAAATGCCCTGGAATATCTCTTGCTGGCGCCGGCACGGCCGGAAAAGATTGTATTGGAACAACTGGTTAATATGTTGTCCGGCAGTGAAACAAAAATAAGGCGCATGGTGGGGTAAAGGCAACGGAGGGCTATATGCGGCCGGATCAGTATCAAAATAAAGAAGAGTATGTACATGCGGTTTTTTCATCTATCGCCCATCGGTATGATTTTCTTAATACCGCGCTGAGTTTCAACCAGGACAAGTATTGGCGGAAATTTGCGGTGAAGCTTACCGGTTTGGGAACGGGCGGCCAAGGGTTGGATGTTTGTTGCGGAACGGGAATGCTGACCCTGGAACTGGCAAAAGCAGCCGGCTTAAACGGTCATGTGACAGGCCTGGATTTTTGCGCCGACATGCTGGCGGTAGCCAGGGAAAATGTTGGGAAGTCCCCTTACCGGAAGGTTATTGAACTGGTTGAAGGCAATGCCGTTAACCTGCCGTTTCCGGATAATACCTTTGACTGCGCGACCATCGGTTTTGCCCTGCGTAATGTACCTGATATCAGAAAAACAATCGATGAGATGCGGCGGGTGGTAAAACCCGGGGGAAAGGTTGTGTCTCTTGAACTTGCCAAACCGGGCATGCCATTATTCAAACAACTCTATTATTTTTACTTTAACTGCGTTGTGCCGGTGCTGGGCAGACTGGGTGTAGGGCTTAACGGGCCTTACAACTGGCTCCCGGAATCGTTGAAAAAGTATCCTCACCAGTCGGAGATCAAGAATATCTTTGCCGACGCCGGTCTGACCGGAGCCTGCTATTATGAGCTAACCGGCGGTATTGTAGCTGTGCATGTGGGAGAGAAGTGACATGGCGTATAATGACTTGCGCGCTTTTATCGCGGACTTGGAAAAACGCGGCCTTTTAAAAAGAATAAAGACGGAAACAGACCCGGTGCTGGAGATTACCGAGATTAGTGACCGCATGGTCAAGTCCGGCGGACCGGCATTGTATTTTGAAAATGTCCGCGGATATAAGTTGCCGGTTGTCACCAATCTTTTCGGCACGCTGGAACGAATGAAGCTTGCCCTTGGGGTAGATGACCTGGAACAGATTGGTAAAGAGATAATGGATTTTATTCAACCGCCCGAGTTGCCGGTCACCTTTATGGACAGGTTGAAAGCGCTGCCCAAGTTGGCGCAGTTGGCGTCTTTTATCCCGAAAAAAGTAAACAGCGGTCCTTGTAAGGAAGTAGTGGTCAAAGATAACCCTTCATTGGCTGGATTGCCTGTTTTAAAGTGCTGGCCGGAAGACGGGGGGCCATATATCACGCTACCCTTGGTTTTTACCAAAGATCCCCGGACGGGACAGCGAAATGTCGGGATGTACCGGATGCAAATCTATGATGAACGCACTACCGGGATGCACTGGCACATTCACAAAGACGCTGCCGGGCATTGCCGTAATCAGGTTGAAAAAATGCCCGTAGCCGTCGCCCTAGGCGCTGATCCGGCGGTAATATACGCGGCTACCGCGCCTCTTCCCGCCGGTATCGATGAGATGTTGTTTGCCGGTTTTTTGCGCAAGGAACCGGTTCAGTTGGTGAAGTGTGAAACAGTTGATCTTGAAGTTCCGGCATATGCCGAAATTATTCTTGAAGGTTATGTCGACCCTCAGGAAAAGAGGCTGGAAGGTCCTTTCGGCGATCACACCGGCTATTATTCCCTGGCCGACCAGTACCCGGTATTTCACCTGACTTGTATTACCAGCCGGAAAGACCCTCTCTACCCGGCAACTATAGTCGGGCGGCCGCCGATGGAAGACGCCTTTATCGGCAAGGCTACCGAACGTATCTTTCTGCCCTTGCTCAGACTGCTGGTTCCTGAATTGGTGGATATGAACCTGCCGCCTGAGGGAGTTTTCCATAACTGTGTCATTGTATCTATTGAAAAAAGCTACCCGGGTCAGGCCAAAAAAGTGATGTCCGCATTATGGGGTTTTGGTTTAATGATGCTGGCCAAGCTGATTATTGTAGTTGACGCGGATGTGGATGTGCAAAACATTTCCGAAGTGATGTGGCGGGTGTTTAACAACATTGACGCTAAGCGCGATGTGGTGATCACTGAGGGGCCGTTGGATGCCCTGGACCATGCGTCTCCGCTGCCCCACCTGGGCGCCAAAATGGGCATTGACGCCACAACTAAATGGCCCTCGGAAGGGCATTTGCGCGAATGGCCGGGTGACGTGGTAATGAGTGAGGAAGTGAAAAATCTGGTCGACGGCAAATGGAGGGAGTATGGTTTTTAAGAAGCTGAAGATTTTTCTTGAAATGATTAAATTTGAACATACTTTGTTTGCTTTGCCTTTCGCTTATATCGGGGCTTTGTTGACAGAGAGAAGAATACCTGCCGCGCATGACCTGCTCTGGATCACCATGGCCATGGTTGGCGCCCGCACGGCGGCCATGTCTCTTAACCGGATTATCGACCGGCGCCTGGACGCGCGGAATCCCCGCACCGCCGGCAGGGCCTTGCCCAGGGGGCTTTTGAGAGAAGGTGAAGTTTGGTTTTATGTTTTGCTGTCTTTTTTAATTTTGTTATATTCATCCCATCAGTTAACCCCGCTGGCTTTCCGGCTTGCTCCGGCGGCTGTTCTGGTATTGTTTGCCTACTCGTACACCAAGCGCTTTACCTGGACATGCCATCTGGTGCTGGGGTCGGTGCTGGGGATGGCCCCGTTGGGAAGCTGGATCGCCATTACCGGCCAATTTCATCCGGCCCCGGTCCTATTAGCTGCGGGAGTGCTTTTTTGGGTCGCCGGTTTTGATATTATCTATGCCTGCGATGATTACGAGTTTGACCTTAAAGAAGGTCTTTATTCCATCCCGGCCCGGTTCGGCATTAAGCGGGCGCTTTATATTTCCACTGCTTTTCACACCATCGCGCCATTGTTTTTCCTGGCCGCCGGTTTGCTTCTAAACCTTGGCGCCCTTTATCTGGCTGGTGTTATGGTTTCAGTAGGGATACTTTTTTACCAGCATACTTTGGTGCGTCCCGATGATTTGTCTAGGGCAGGTGTGGCTTTTTTTAATTTAAATGGTACCTTAAGTGTTGTTATGTTTGTCTTTACCCTATTAGATGTCTTTTTCCCTTTACGGATCTTTTAACAACCGGTTGAAATTCAGCATTGTCGTGTTTATCACGGCGCTAGTAAAGAAAGAAGGGAATCGCGGTAATGGAACTTGTTCTTGACGGTGAATTGGCTGATCTGGGCAATAAAATTCTGACCGGTGAAAGGTTGAGCCGTGAAGACGGTATTCGTCTTTATCAAACCAAAGACCTCTTGGCAGTGGGTAGCCTGGCCGATCTCGTCCGGCGCAGGAAAAACGGAAACAAGGCCTATTTTATCGTTAACCGTCATATTAATCATACAAATGTCTGCGAAAATCTGTGCGAGTTATGCGCTTTTGGACTTGAAGCAGGCCATCCCAAGGCGTATACTCTCACCCTTGATGAAATCGAAGCTAAGGCGCTGGCTTCGGCCGGGGAGCGAATTTCTGAAATACATATTGTCGGCGGGCTCAATCCGGATTTAAAAATTGATTATTATGTTGAAATGTTGAGGCGCGTCCGGCGGGCGCTTCCCGGTGTGATAATCCAGGCGTTTACCGCTGTGGAAATTGATTATCTGGCACGGGTGCACAGTATACCGGTAGAGGAAGTGCTGGCTGTTTTACGTGAAGCCGGACTTGACTCACTGCCAGGCGGTGGGGCGGAGATTTTTTCGCCGCGGGTGCGTGAGTTGATCTGTTCTAAAAAAATTAGCGGCGAGCGCTGGCTGGAGGTGCACATGGCCGCGCATAAATTGGGAATGCGCACTAACGCCACTATGTTATACGGCCATGTGGAGACGATTGAGGAGAGGGTTGATCATTTGGTCGGATTGCGTGAGGCGCAAGACCGCACCGGTGGGTTTTTGACCTTCATTCCACTCGCCTTTCACCCTAAAAATACCGGCCTGGAGCCGCTGGCGGTCTCCGGGTCTACCGGGTATGATGACTTGAAGGCATTGGCTGTGGCCAGGCTGATGCTGGACAATTTTGATCATATCAAAGCTTTCTGGATAATGATTGGGCCCAAATTAGCCCAGGTTTCCCTTTCTTTCGGGGTTGACGACCTGGACGGCACCGTGGTGGAGGAGAAGATCGCCCATGACGCAGGCGCGGCAACCGGACAATTTATGTCTAAAACTGAGATTGTAAAAATGATTAAAGCGGCAGGGCGTTTGCCGGTAGAGCGTGATACCTTGTATAACGTTATTGAGGAGGGTTTTTAGTGTCCAGATTACGCCTCGGGCAGTTGGATTACATTAATTGCCTACCGGTTTACCATGCCCTTGAAGAGGGGTTGTTGCCGCTGGAAGCCGAACTGGTTAAGAAGCCCCCTAATGTCTTAAACCGTCTTTTTATGAGCGGCCAGTTGGATGTCAGCCCTTTGTCTTCAATTGAGTATGCCAGGAACAAGGATAGTTGCATTATCCTGCCCGGACTTTCCATTAGCGCAGACGGCCGGGTAATGAGCATACTGCTTTTCAGTAAAGTGCCGGTGACGGAACTAGAAGGAAAGAAAGTGTGTCTGACCGAGTCTTCCGCGACCGGGGTCGCGCTCTTAAAAGTGCTTTTTGACCACTATTATCATGTTGATGTGGATTATGAAACTACCGTTCCTGAACTTAGCGGCATGATGGAAAGGGCGGACGGCGCGCTATTGATTGGGGACAATGCCATGCAGGCTCACCAGTATGTAGAAGAACACCACATCCCCTACCATGTTACTGACCTTGGTGAAACGTGGAAGCAGTTTACCGGCGCGAAGATGGTTTACGCGGTTTGGGTAGTGCGCAAAGCCTACGCCAGCTCCAATGCGGCGGCGGTAAATTACCTCAGTAATATACTCATAAATTCAAAGGAAATCGGTCATAGACAAATAACCGCTGTTGCCGCTAAAGCCCAGCAACGGAGCGGACTGCCGTTATCCGTTACTGAGGATTATTTTAAAACGATCAAACATGATTTTGGCGATGACGAGAGGAAAGCACTGCTAACTTTTTATGATTATGCCTATAAAAGCGGATTAATTGATGAAAGAGTCAAACTGCGGGTGTGGGGTGAAGCCGGTGCCTGATCTGGATAATATTTTGGACAAAGCCGTCCGGGGAGGGCGGCTTTCTTTGAAAGAGGGTGTAGCTCTTCTCGCCTCGCCTGACTTGTTACCGGTGGGCCGCGCGGCTGATTTAGCACGTAAGCGAAAACATCCTGACAACATAGTTACGTTTATTATTGACCGGAATATTAACTATACAAATGTCTGTAGCAGCAGGTGCCGCTTCTGTGCCTTTTGGAAGGAAGAAACAGACCCGGAAGCTTATATCTTGGATAAGGAAACGCTTTTTAAAAAGATTGAAGAAACCATAGCCGCCAATGGTACGGCAGTAATGATCCAGGGTGGGCTTCATCCGAAGCTGGGACTGGATTACTACCTGGACATGCTCCAATCGGTTAAAGAGCGATACGATATTCACATTCACTCTTTCTCTCCGCCTGAAGTAGCGTATATGGCGCGGAACTCCGGATTGTCATTGCGAGAGGTCCTGTTAAAATTACAGAAAGCCGGCCTGGATTCTCTGCCAGGCGGTGGCGCCGAGATCCTGGATAACCGGGTGCGTGGTTTAATCAGTCCGGAAAAGATCACCTGGGAAGAGTGGATGGAAGTAATGGCACAGGCTCATCAAATTGGAATGAAATCCACAGCCACCATGATGTTCGGTCATGCGGAAACCTTGGAGGAACGGGTGCTGCATATGATCCGGGTGCGTGAGCAGCAGGACCGCACCGGCGGCTTCACCGCTTTTATTCCCTGGAGTTTCCAGCCAAAAAACACTAAGCTGGGCGGTGAAACTACCACCGGTGTGGATTATTTGAAAACCCTTGCTGTGTCCAGGTTGATGTTGGATAATATTCCTAACGTCCAGGTTTCGTGGCCGACACAGGGCGCCAAGCTGGCGCAGGTAGCCCTGGTCTTCGGGGCCAACGACTTCGGAGACGTCATGTTGGAAGAAAACGTCGTCCGGGCTGCCGGGGTGAACTACCGGGTTCCCGTGGAAGAAATAATTCGCTGTATTAGTGATGCCGGTTTTACGCCGGCCCAGCGGAATACAGGTTATAAGATAATAAAAGAGTTTTCCTGAGCTTGTGGGGGAGTGAAAGGAGATTTAAATTATGGATAATGAAAAATTTCAGGAACTAGTGTTAAAACAGCTACAGGTACTGACCGAAGGTCAAGTCAAATTGGACACTAAATTTGATAATTTAGACGCCAAGGTTGAAGGGCTGGAAGTCAAGGTGGACGGATTGGATACCAGACTTGGAGGTCTGGAAACCAAGGTGGACGGATTGGATACCAGACTTGGAGGTCTGGAAGTCAAGGTAGATGGATTGGATACCAGGGTTGGTAATATCGAAGTAGACATACGGTACTTAAAAGCAGGCCAGGATAGAATGCAAAAGGATATTGACGGTATCAAAAATGAACTAAGTTACGTTTGGGGCGATTGATAACCGGCTGTCCGCCCAGGAGGAAGAAGTGGTCATACTCAAGCGGTTAAAATAATTTTATCCGTCAGTGGGGACCTTGAGTTTTAAACAGCCGGTCTACGTTAAAATCCGAGTAATGTATATACCTTATCGTTCACAATATTATTCCCGGTAAGACCATTGTCTTCCCGGAATTGTTTAACTGCTTTTTCAGTTCCCTGGCCCCAGAAACCATCAGGTGTCCACTTGAGGTAACCAAGCCTTTTCAACGCCCGCTGCACTTCCAAAACATCCGGCCCCTTATCTCCGAATTTTAAAATGGAAGGGAGAGTGCCCGGCGCGCCGAATGGTGTTCCAATAATGGTTACAGGTGTACCAGGGATAACAAAAGGAAATATTTCCTCAACGTGAGCGTTATGCATCCTGATACAGCCGTGGCTGGCAAAACTGCCGATACTATGTGGAGCGTTGGTGCCGTGGATGCCGTACTGCCCATATGGTATATTGAGTCCAAGCCATCGCGTGCCCATGACGTCAGGCGGGTTGGTATCCTGAGAGGCGATCTTCCAGTTGCCGACCGGAGTGGGTGTTTCGTATTTCCCCATGGCAACTGGAAACTGGCGGAAAGGTTCCCCATTGTCGAAGAGGGTTAGGGTTAGCCTGTCCATGTCAATAATTATACTGATTCTTTCCGGCATTGGGTTTGCCGCCCAAGATGTTCTTATGCCCGACCCCATTAAAAAAACGGCTATTAAAACTGCGGCAGCGCAATAAAAGAATTTCATCACAAAAGCATTTCCCTCCGTTTGTTATATTACTTCTATTTTCTCTATATTTGTTCCTTACTATTCCGGATAGGCTTCTTAATTAATTCAGCATGGAAAAACGATGGTTGTCCGCTCACACGACCCAGTAGTATATTGTGATAATCATTTGAAGGAGCTTTTGTTAAGAAAGAACAGTTCGCCACCGGAATGTATAATGTATATGTTATTAGATAATATTGTGGTTCATTTCACAATTATGTATAATTAAGTGTGCCAGGCTTAAAATGGTTTAGTTGTGACTCTAGCACGATTATATTAGGGAGTATGATGTTATGAAAAATTATCAATTGGCAGAGTATGAAGAGAGATTTTTTAACCAGTTAAGTAATATTACTGAAAAAAACAACTTGATTAACCCCGAGTTATTTAATAAATACAACGTTAAACGCGGGCTCCGTGATAAGGACGGCAAGGGAGTACTTGTGGGTCTTACTGAAATCGGCGAGGTGCATGGCTATATTATTGATGAAAATGAGACTATCGCTGTTCCAGGCAGATTAATTTACAGGGGCATCGACATTACTGACATCACGGACGGTTTCTTTAAGGATGACCGCTTTGGTTTTGAAGAGACTTGTTACTTGTTGCTTTTTGGTGATCTCCCTGACCAAGACACTCTTATGAGTTTTGAGCGGCTTCTTTCAGAATACAGAAAGCTGCCTGAGGATTTTGTCCGCGACATGATTCTGAAAGCGCCAAGCAAGGACATGATGAATGTATTAGCAAGAAGCGTACTCGCTTTATATAGTTTTGACGATAACGCCGATGACACTTCCATCAAGAATGTATTAAGACAATGCATCAGGCTGATTGCCTGTTTTCCGTTGCTTGGGGTTTATGGTTACCAGGCTTATTCTCATTATCATGGAAATAATAGCCTGTTTATTCATAGCCCAATGCCTGAATACAGCACCGCTGAAAATATTCTACACATGCTTAGGCCGGACAGCAAATTTACAAACCTTGAGGCAAAACTGCTTGATCTTGCTCTAGTGCTTCACGCTGAGCATGGCGGGGGCAACAATTCGTCCTTCATCACGCACGTTGCGACATCGTCCGGTACTGACACATACTCTGTGATAGCCGCCGCGCTGGGGTCGTTAAAAGGACCAAAACATGGAGGAGCTAACATCAAAGTCATTCAGATGTTTGAAGATATGAAGCAAAACATAAGGAATTTAGACGACGATGAGGAAATTGAACATTATCTTGTTAAATTAATTAGCAAAGAAGCTTTTGACCGTCAGGGTCTCATTTATGGTATGGGTCACGCTGTTTATTCAGTTTCTGATCCAAGGACGCTTATTATAAAGGAACATGCTGCCCGGCTCGCTAAGGAAAAAGGTTTGGAGGACGAATATAATCTCTATTTAAAAGTTGAGAAAATGGCTCCTGAAATAATCGGGAAATCCCGGAATACGTTTAAAGGCGTGTGTTCAAATGTTGATTTTTATTCAGGCTTTGTTTACAAAATGCTGGATATTCCAGTTGAATTATTCACTCCTATATTTGCCATTTCCAGGATAGCTGGTTGGAGCGCACATCGTATTGAGGAAATTGTTAATTCGGGAAAAATTATCAGGCCGGCATACAAGAGTGTTTCGAAACGGCGCGAATACGTTTCGATGGACGGGCGATAAGGCGGCTAGATAACCTAATGATAAATAGTCTTCATTACTTAGAAGAGATTCGGGTAAATAAAAAAGCCCCGGCACAGTTCATAAAGCGTGCCGGGGTCTCTTTTTCTTTTACATCTGCCGGGCATACTCCACGGCATTTTTAAAGATAGCCAATCCGTGAGGCACCGTGTCTTCCGGCATCCTGCGCCAGTTCGGGTGTTGGGTTTTTTCAACGTACCGCTCCGGGTGAGGCATCATGCCCATGATTCTTCCGGTCGAGTCACAAATGCCTGCTATGAAGTTTAGAGAGCCATTTGGGTTGGCCGGGTATAGCGCGGTCGGCTTGCCGTCGGCTCCGGCGTAGCGGAATACCACCTGACCACCGTGTTCTATTTTTTCAATAACAGACGGGTCTGAATAAAACTTGCCTTCGCCATGGGCCACCTGGATGTCTATCAGCGAACCTTCCATACCGCGGGTGAAGACGCAGTGACTGGGTTCAACCAGCAGTCTGATCCAGCGGCATTCAAAGTGCCCGCTGTCATTAACAGTCAGGGTGGCTTCAATATTTCCCTGGTTCCGGTCAGGGAGCAGTCCGGTGCGCACCAGTACCTGAAATCCGTTGCATATGCCGAGCATCAGTTTGCCGGAGTCGACAAACTCGCTTAATTGTTCTTTCAGAAAGGAAGTTAGTTCCACCGCCAGGATTTTACCGGAGTGGACATCGTCACCGTAAGAAAAACCGCCCGGCAAAGCCAGTATTTGATAATCAGCCAACTGAACTTCTTTGCTTCTAAGCTGGTTGACATGCACCATTTGGCTTTCCGCCCCGGCCTTTTCAAAGGCATAAAACATTTCCTCGTCGCAGTTGATCCCGTCCGTTCTTAAAACACATACGCGCGGCTTTTTCACTGGCGAAACACCTCCTTCATCGGCTGCCGCCAGGCTGCTCTCAGCCTGTCCAGCCTAGTCTCGAAAAGGGTTTTTCCTGACTGCTCGGCTGCAATGACTTTTCTGTCTGTTGTTTTGCCGATTACCTGGCAGGGAATGTCGCCAAAAATATCAGACGGGTTGCTGTCAGCGGGGATTTCCGCCAGGAAGCAGCCGGCTGTTTCATTAAACAGGAAGTTTTCAGCTAATTCACCCTCCGGTATTATTACCTGAGCGCCCATGTCGCCGCCGAAGCACATCTCGGCCAGCGCCGCCGCCACGCCGCCTTCGCTGATATCGTGACAGGCCAGGAGCTTACCTGAGTTTATTGCGCCGTAAACTGCCTCAAAAACATGCATCAGCGCGGTGGGGCTGAGCTTCGGCAGGTTGTTTCCAATATGACCGAGCAAGTCATAGTAAACAGATCCGGCCATTTCAGCGGTATTCCGGTATCCTGCCAGGACGATTTTCGTGCCGGTTTTTTTGAAATCGGCCGACACTGTCCGGGATACGTCAGGAACCCGCCCGAACGCTGAAATACACAATATCGGAGGGATTTTAATCACCGTTCCGTCTTTCCCCCGGTAGGTGCTGGACAGGCTGTCCTTGCCCGAGATGAACGGCATCCCTGTTCCGCGGACGAAATCCACGCAAGCATCTACAGCCAGGTCCAGGGCGCCCAGCAGTTCTTCGTCGGGGAAGGGCCAGATGAAATTATCCATAAGCATTAGATCGCGCGGGTTAACCCCGGAGGCTATCGCGTTGGATACCGCCTCGGCGGCTGCCCACAGGCTTCCATGGTAAGGGTCAATCATGTTCAGCACTGGGTTCAGGCCGTGGGAGATCACCATCCCATACGGTTTTCCTAAAATGGGCGCCATGATGGCCGCGTCGTTCGGCCCGTCCCCGTTTATGCCGGAAAACGGGGGCAGGGCGCTGGTGCCCTGAACGCCGTGGTCATATAGTCTGACAATCGGTTCTTTGGAACAGACGTTAAGGTGTCCCATTACCCGGCAGTACAGGTCTTCCCAGTCTGCGGCCGGAACAGCCTCCGGCTCTGCGAAGCAAGCTGGACGCCAGGCGGCGTTCATTACCCGCTGGGGCAGCCCGTTGTGCAGAAATTCCATTTCCAGGTTCATTACTACCTGGCCTTCGTAGGTGGCGGAGAAACACTTGTCTCCGGTAAATTCTCCAAGGACGGTGGCTTCGACGTTGTAACCCCGGCATATTTCCATAAGACGCCCGGCATGTTCCGGGTCCACCGCCAGCACCATCCGTTCCTGGCTTTCCGATTCCATGATTTCCCACGGCGACAGGCCGGGGTATTTCAACGGCGCCCGGTCAAGGGCGATCCTGGCGCCTACTTCAGAGCCCATTTCCCCGACGGCGGAAGCGAACCCGCCGGCGCCGCAGTCGGTGATGGCCCTGATCAAGCCCTCGTCACGGGCTACCAGGATGGCGTCGAACGTGCGCTTTTCTTCGATGGGATGGCCGATTTGCACGGCGCTGGAGTTAACATCGATGGTCCGGTCGGTCATCTCACCGCTGGAGAAGGTTGCGCCGTGAATGCCGTCCCGCCCGGTACGGCCGCCCAGCGCAATCACCAGGTCCCCGGCCCGGGGCCGGCCTTTACGGCATAACTCCGCCGGCAGGATCCCGTAAGCTCCCACGATAACTGTCGGCTTGGCGCGGAAATCCCGGTGAAAGTGCACGGAGCCGTTGTTCGTAGGAATACCCATTCTGTTTCCGTAATCACGCACCCCGGCGACAACCCGGCGCAATAAGTAGTGCGGGTGGAGACAACCGGCTGGAATATCTTCGTCGGGCGTGTCGGGCCTGGCAAAGCAAAACATATCAGTCGAAGCCAGTGTTTTCGCGCCGCGTCCGGTGCCCACGATGTCACGGAATACGCCGCCGCTGCCGGTCATGGCGCCTCCGTAGGGCTCAATGGCCGAGGGGGAATTGTGAGTTTCTACCTTGCCGCAAATAGCCTGGCCGTCATAAAATTCCATTACACCGGAATTGTCGACGAATGCCGACAGCACCAGCGGGTGGTTGCTCTCTTCAGTGGCGTTTTTCAACCGTTTCAAGAGCGGGGTTTTCTCTTTACCGTCAACGATCAACCTGGCTTTGAATGTTTTGTGCCCGCAGTGTTCGGACCAGGTCTGAGCGATTGTTTCGATTTCGCAATCAGTGGGGTCCCTGCCGATGCGCCGGAAGTAGTCTTTGATAACCTGCATTTCCTCCAGGTTCAAGAATAATTTGTCGCGGCTCAATTCAATCAACTCGGTGTCGCTCATTTGTCTAACCGGAATCACTTCTGTGCGGCCTGGCTTGCCCTGAATGATCAGGGTTTTTGGTTTTTCTCGCACGACATACTCCACTGTGGCGTTAACCAGCAGGCTGGAGGTGATTCGTTCAATATCTGCACCGGTGATATTTTCACCGTAAAAACCGTACTCCCAACTGGAGTCGGCCGCCAATAACCCGGCTACGCCCAGGTCGGCCGCGGACTTCACGATGGAAGCGGCCTCCGGGTTCATCACTCCGGGCTTGTAAGCTACCTCCAGTACAATAGTGGCATCGTTAATCACCGGGCTGTTTACTGAAAAATCCTGGAAAACACTTTCTGCTAACAGTCTTTCCGCCAGCAAGGCGGCATCACTGGCGCCAATGCCTTCAAAACGGAAAACACGGGCGGTTCTGACTTTTTGCACCGTGTTAATACCTAAAGCGTGGCTAATTTCGTACAGGATTTCCTCTCCCTTGCTGTCGGGGATTCCAGCCTTGGTAATTACCCGCACCTCTTGAATCATCATTTTTTACCTCCTATCCAAGTGGTCGCAACTATTAATACGGCAATTTATCACAATCTCCTGCCCGGGAAGTAAAAATAAATAGAAACAACTTGGAATTCAGGAGTCAGAATTCAGGAGTCAGAATTCAGGAGTCAGAATAGAGAATGGTTTATCGTCTTTAATTATTCTGAACCCTAACTTCTGAATTTCTGAGTACCTGAACAGTAACAATAAATAAATAAAGCGATCACATAATTGGAGCGCTTTCTTTTATCATTATTGGGTTAAGATACAAGCATTCAGTAAGTAGACATTCAGAGTACCGGACGGATAACCGTTTTTATTCTGACTCCTGACTCCTGTCTACTGACTCCTAATCATTATAATATAACAACCTGAATCTTTACAGAGGTTGTTAATACCATAGAGATATGTGCTGTGCCATTTGTGGAAAGGAGCTCTGCGCGTCTGATACTTGCTTTTGGCGTATAGCTGCCATATAATTGTAAAGTTAAGAAAAATTTTTCTCGTTTTTTGGGGGTTTTATGAGTAAAAAATCATGGGAACGGGGCTTGCGGTTGTTGCCTTCGGTTGATGAAACGCTCAGGGACGACAGAGTGGCCGAACTGCTGGCCGTATATCCCAGGAGCATGGTGGTTGAGGCCGTGCGTGTTTCTCTGGCCGGCGAGCGCAGGCGGATCCTGGAGGGTGAACCGGTTGAAGAAGACATGGATGAAAACAGTTGCCTGGATTTGATCGTGTTAAAAACGGCTGAGGTTGTCCGTAACCAGGCATGTTCCAATCTGCGGCCGGTAATCAACGCTACCGGCGTTGTTCTGCATACAAACCTTGGACGGGCGCTTTTGAGCGAAAACGCCAGGCGGGCCGTTTGTGAGATAGCCTCCAGTTACTCCAACCTGGAGCTGGAACTGACTACCGGCCGGCGCGGCTCGCGCTATGCGCCGCTGGAGCCGGTTCTGACTTCCCTGACCGGGGCGGAAGCGGCTCTTGTGGTGAATAATAACGCCGCGGCTGTGCTTCTTGCGCTGGGCACTCTGGCTAAAGAGCGCGAGGTCGTGGTTTCCAGAGGACAGTTGGTAGAGATCGGGGGGTCTTTCCGTGTTCCCGAGGTTATGGCCCAGAGCGGCGCGAGACTGGTGGAGGTCGGCGCTACCAACAAAACCTATCCTGATGATTACCGGAAGGCAATTAACGAACATACGGCGCTTCTGCTTCATGTACATACCAGCAACTACCGGATCATTGGCTTTACCAGGGAAACCACGATAAAAGAGTTGGTGGAGATTGGCCGTGCCTTTTCCCTTCCGGTAATGTCCGATCTCGGCAGCGGTTCTCTGCTTGATTTGAGCCGCTATGGCCTGCCGGGGGAACCTACTGTTCAGGAAATGGTGGCTGCGGGAACCGATATAATTACCTTTAGTGGAGATAAATTGCTTGGCGGCCCGCAGGCCGGCATTATTGTGGGACGGCGCCGTTATATTGATAAAATGAAGAAGAACCCCTTGCTCAGGGCGGTCCGGGTCGACAAGATGACTGTAGCGGCTTTGGAGGCTACCTTGCGGGAATACCTTGATGAGGAGCGGGTTGTTGAAGGACTGCCTGTTTTGCAGATGCTTACAGCCAGCGCAAGCCGGCTGGAAGAAAAAGCGGAGAATTTGGCCCGCCTCGTTAGAGACGCCGTAGGGAACAAGGCGGGAGTTGAGGTCGGCAAAGGGTTTTCCGTAGTGGGCGGCGGCTCCTTGCCGGCGGCTGAACTGCCTACTGCGGTAGTAAAGATTGATTCCCGCACAACTTCAGCCGGCGACTTGCAGTCCGCTTTGATGCGGGGGGAGCCGGCGGTAATGAGCCGTGTGCAGGGCGGCAGTTTGCTCCTTGATGTCCGTACCGTGCGCGGCAGTGAATTGCCTGCGCTGGCGGCGGCTATAGGAAAGGTGATCTAAAAATGAAACACCTGATTATCGGGACTGCCGGTCACGTCGACCATGGGAAAACAGCCCTGGTAAAAGCTATGACCGGCGTAGATACGGACCGGTTGAAAGAAGAAAAAGAGCGGGGTATCTCGATTGAGCTTGGTTTTACCGCCCTTAAGCTGCCGGGTGGACGCAAGGCCGGCATCGTTGATGTGCCCGGGCATGAGCGTTTTATTAAAAATATGCTGGCCGGGGCCGGCGGCTTTGACTTGGTGCTTCTGGTAATTGCCGCGGACGAAGGAGTAATGCCCCAGACCCGTGAGCATCTGGACATAATCCAGTTGCTTCAAGTAAAAAAAGGTGTTGTTGTCCTGACCAAAGCCGACCTGGTGGATGAGGAATGGCTTGATTTGGTAAGGGCAGAAGTGCAGGATTTTTTAAAGGGCACTGTTTTAGAGAAAGCTCCCTTGGTAATAGTTTCAGCAGTGACCGGTCAAGGTATCGGCAGCTTGCTTGAGTTGCTGGACCGTGTGGCGGAGGATACTCCGGCCAAAACCGCCGCCGGCCCGCCGAGGTTGCCGGTGGACCGGGTATTTTCCGTCACGGGTTTCGGCACAGTGGTTACCGGGACGCTTGTAGCAGGTGAAATACGGGTTGGTGATTCGGTGGAAGTACAGCCGCAAGGACTGATTACACGGGTGCGGTCTCTGCAGTCACATGGCGAAAAAGTCAAATTTGCCGGGGCTGGGCAGCGTGTGGCAGCCAACCTGGCCGGTCTGGAGATGGAACAGATCAGCCGCGGGAGTGTGGTAGCTGGTGTAAACAGTATTACTCCTTCAAACCGGCTGGACGTGCACTTGTTATTACTGAAAAGCGCCGCCAGGCCACTGAAAAACCGGGCAAGGGTACGTTTTTACCTTGGTTCCGGCGAAACTCTGGGACGGGTTGTGTTGCTGGATCACGAGGAACTCGCACCAGGGGCGATGGCTTATGCGCAGATTGAGTTGGAAGAAAAAACGGTCGCAGTCAAGGGGGACCGGTTTGTGCTCCGGTCTTATTCACCCATGCAGACAATCGGCGGCGGGGTTGTCATTGACCCGGCGCCGGGACGCAAGCACAGGCGCTTTCGCAGCGAAGTTCTGAAGGCTCTGGAGACCAGGGAGAGAGGTACGCCAGCCGAGATTTTAGAACAATATTTGCAGGGCAATCCCGAATTGCCTGATATAGTGGATGTTGCAGCGGGGACAGGGCTTCAAGCAACTGAAATTGAAGAATTGGCCCATCAGCTTGCCCGGCAGGAGAAGGTTAAAATAGTACCCGGCGATGGGAAAGTCTACCTGTCGCTGACTGATGTTTACCGGCGCATGGCCGGTGAGTTGCAGCAAATGCTGGAATCCTACCACCGCGAGTTTCCCCTGCGGGAAGGGTATCCCAAAGAAGAACTTCGCTCCCGGAAATTCCCCGCCTTGAATAATAAAGTCTTTCAATTTCTGCTTGCCGCCCTGGAAAAAGATCAGTTGGTGCGCTGCACGGCCCAGGCAGTCGCCAGTCCGTCATTTACAGGACCAGGGCCGGAAATGAATTTAATAATCAATAAGATTAGGAAGGAATTGGCCGAAGCATGTTTTCAGCCCCCGGCATGGAGCGAACTGGCAGGCGCGGCGGGCTTGAGTGAGAACGCTAGTTTGGAACTGTTGCAGCATCTTTTGAGAACCGGTGAACTAAAAAAAGTGGGTGAAAATCTTTATTTTCTTGATGAAACACTCAGGATGGCCGGTCATGAGATCACCGGCTTTTTGCGAGAAAAAGGCGAGATTACAATAGGTGAGTTGCGCGATCTTTTACAGACTAGCCGCAAATATGCCCTGCCGTTGCTCGAGTACTTCGACAAAGAAAGGATCACCAGGCGGGTCGGCGACAAACGGCTGCCCGGCAAAGCCTTGGGCTGATACAGGGTATAGTATTAATACCTGGAGGTTAATTAAATACTATGGTAAAATAGTAAAAGAAACTTTGAAAATGTTGGGAAAGATCTAAAAAAGGATTAAAAAACAGTATGAAGGTAAACCTTCTTGGTGTAAATATAGACGCATTGGATCTTGAAGAGACGGTGAGGCAGGTTGCGGAATATGTTCGAAGCGGGCTGCCGCACCATGTTATTACGATTAATCCGGAGTTTTTGTATAATGCGCAAGCTGATCGAAAACTCAGCGATTTGGCCGGGCGCGCCGATTTGGTAACCCCGGATGGAGTAGGAATTGTTTGGGCTTGCCGGGTAGCAGGAAGTCCGGTTCCGGAACGGGTTACCGGCATTGACTTGATGACGCGGCTGGTGAAACAGGCGGCTGTGGAAGGGTGGAGTATTTTTTTGCTTGGCGCGGCTCCGGGAGTTGCGGAGGAAGCGGCCGCCAGATTCAGTCTGGATTACCCGGGCTTACGGGTCGCAGGTGTCCACCATGGGTATTTTAACGATAATGAAGAAGCCAAAGTCGCCGGTAAAGTAAGAGAAACCCACCCCGACCTGCTTTTTGTAGCCCTTGGGGCGCCGAAACAAGAGTGGTGGATAGATAGAAATCTCCGGGAAACGGGAGCCGCGGTAGCTGTTGGAGTGGGGGGGAGTTTTGATGTTGTGGCTGGGAAAGTGCGCCGCGCGCCGCGGTGGGTCCGCCGCTTGCATCTGGAGTGGCTGTTCCGGCTGATAAAGGAGCCTTCACGCTGGCGCCGTCAAGCCGTTCTGCCTTTGTTTGCCTGGCTTGTGGTCAAGGAATACATGTTTAGAAGGCGGGCGCGCTAGCAATTGCTAGACTTGTCTGATGTTTGAAGATTAATTAACTGATTTTACCGGGGGAGCATTTATGCCCAAGGTGGTTATTTCAGGGTATTACGGTTTTCACAACAGCGGTGACGAGGCGATTCTGCATGCTATGCTACAGGCTCTCAGAGACATAATACCCGGCCTTGAAGTCACCGTCTTATCCCGGGAACCGGGTTATACCACCCGGGAATTTGACGTCCGCTCCGTTCCACGCAACAATCCCTGGCGGGTTTTTAAAGCCCTTATGGCCGCCGATATGTTAATCAGCGGTGGGGGCGGGCTTTTGCAGGATGTTACCAGTCCCCGCAGCATAATTTATTATCTGGGTGTTGTCGCGATGGCCATACTTATCGGTAAGCCCGTTTTCTTTTACGCTCAGGGTATCGGGCCTGTGCGTACCGCCTTAGGCAGAACAGCGGTGCGACTCGTGGCTAATTACGTTAATGCTATTACCGTGCGGGATCCTGATTCAAAAAATGAGCTTGATTCCATGGGTGTTAAACGACCGTTTATAAATGTTACCGCCGACCCCGTACTTGGCCTGGAGCCGTTCCTGATAGACAGCAAAAAGGGGCGTGAAACCCTGGCCTCGCTGGGCATGGGCAGTGGTCCCGTGGCTGGTGTCTCTGTTATACCGTGGAAGGGACTGAGCCGTTATAAAGAAGTGGTGGCCAAAGTAGCCGACGATTTGGCGGCAGGGGGTTGGCAGGTGTTGCTAATTCCGATGTATAACCCCGTAGACATCCAGGCATGCCGGGAAGTGGCCGCCCTGATGCGTGAAAAACCTTTTATGCTTGGCGCTGAAACAAGATATAAGGAGTTGTTGTCTGTTGCCTCCAACCTTGATCTGGCCGTGGGTATGAGACTTCATTTTCTAATATTCAGCGCGATTTTCGGTGTGCCGGTGGTAGGAATTACCTACGATCCGAAGGTAAACCGTTTTTTGCAATCAATCGGGCTGCCCCCGGGTTTGAGCGCCGAAGATCTGGAATATAACGAGTTGTCCTTGAGAATAAAACATGTTATTGACGAACGTGAAAAAATAAGCGCAAATCTTAAAGAGAGAGTTGGGCTCTTGCGAGAGTTGGCTATAAAAAATGCCTTGCTGGCAGCCGAACTTCTTCAGCCAAAATAACGTCTAAATAGATGAATGATTTGCCAATTTCTTTGTGCTGGAGGAATTGGGCCTGGCGGTGTTGAATTCTATGATAGGGGAGGTATTTGGTGATTGTGAATAAGAGAAAGATAGTTTTTACCGTTACGCTTGCTGTTATAATAATTTCTATTTTAGGTTATTCAGCTTTCGCCGGCGTAGATAATGAGCCGGGCGGAAGCAATGATCCGTTGGTCACTCAGAGTTATGTGGACCAGTATATGCAATGGAAAGTAGCTGAGTTGAAAACAGGTCAGGTTTTGCAATGCCATGCCGGTACGGAGTTTATTCCCAGGCGTGGCCAGGCGGTTGTGGTGGATTCAACCGGCAACGGCATTCCCGATGTCACTGCGGGTGAGGATATACACGCAGGCAGCGCGACGCCCCTTAATCACCTGCTGATTGTCCCCAGAGACGACGGGCGCGGAGTTAAAGCCCAATCGCCGGCTGTGGTGATGTACCGGGGTGAAGCGACGATCCAGTAGTTGTACAGAAAAATGAATTAATTGTCAAAAATGATGAATCTTTGTCGGATTAACCGGTAAGCCGGATAATTGACTGGTGAAGCGTTATCGTAATGGGGTGGACTAAATGAGGACAACCAGGCGAAAATTGAAAAGAAAAACGCCTTTTGTTATCTGTTGCCTGTTATTACTTACAGTGCTGGCCGGCTGCGGTATGTTGTTAAAAGATATGTTGCCGGTTAAGACTACAGATATTACCAATATATTTGAACCGACTCCTGATAGGCTAAATGTGCTGCTGCTGGGTATTGACGCCAGGCAGGGCGAAACTATGGCCCGCACGGACACGATGATCCTGGCCAGCGTAGATCAGAAGAGCAAACAGGTGGCTTTGCTTTCCATTCCGCGGGATACCAGGGTAAACATCCCTGGATACGGTATGGATAAGATCAACAGCGCTTCCGCCTACGGCGGGCCGGAGCTTTCCACGAAGGTTGTTTCGCAGTTGCTTGGCACACAGATAAAATATTATGTGCTGGTCAATTTCAGCGGCTTTAAGGATATTGTGGACGCTTTGGGAGGCGTTACTTTTGATGTTGAACAAAGTATGTATCACTGGGACGAAGATCCCGCACTTGAGATTAACTTGAAGAAAGGCGTGCAGCGTCTTGACGGTGATAAGGCACTGCAGTATGTGCGTTACCGCGATTATCCGATGGGGGATATCGACCGTACCAAGTACCAGCAGAAGTTCTTGGTAGCGCTAGGGAAAGAAATGCTGCAGCCCGCTACCATTCCAAAGTTGCCCAGACTGGTCACCGAAATCAACCGTTATGTGAAAACAAACATGCCCGCGACGGATTTATATAAACTGGCTACGGCCTCGAAGAACATGGAGAATGGTAATTTTGTCGCCCAGACTCTACCCGGGCGGCCGTTGGATATCAATGGGGGGAGTTACTGGGGGGTGGATCCTACTGAAGCCAAGCAGGTGCTGGCCAAACTTTTTAAGGGGGAAACAGAGACCAATGTTGTGCTGACTACCCCGCTAAGCGGCCAGTACGCCGGCTCAAGTGATTCAAGCGCGGTTTCTCAGAAAACAAGCGAAACAGCAGCCGGTACCGCCCAGACGAACCAGCAGCCCGGCGCGCAAACGCAGCAAGGTCAGAACGGAACCAGACAACAGACCGGAAGTCAGAAGACTGACAAATCAGGCAAGACCGGCACACAAAACAGCGGTACCAGCGGCGCCTCCGGTAGTACGGTAACTATCACACCTGTGGGCGCTGGTACTGGAACGTCTACTAGCGGTTCCGGTAAAGCAACGGGTAATGATGCAGGCACTCAATCAGGCGCTGGTACGGGATCATCTGATAAATCAAGTACTTCTCCTGACGCTGTTCAAAGTGGAGCCAATCCCGGCATTCCGGGGGTAAAAGCAAAAACTTGAGTTTGCGGTAGCAGCTAAACCGCTCTAAAGAAAAAGGACTCTCTTTAAAGGAGATGTCCTTTTGTTTAATGACATGCGCTGTATTGTTTGTTCAGAGGAGCCGTCGACCATTTGTATGAATCACTTATTTTACTGTTGCGCCATAAATAGTTCCATTTACAGAAAAGACATTGCTTTTAACGGATATTTGCGCTCCGATCTTGATTTCTTTATTGCCGATCATAATACTGTTGTCTGTTACGATGGCGGGTGATTCTATGGTGATGATCACGTTGTATTTTTCCGGCACATCCGCTTGCACGACCCTGCCGTCAAGTGTGGGCACAGCTTGTTTATACGGGGATACCTCTTTGCTTTTCACAGTTCCCAACGGAATGTTGGTTTGAACGTCTTTAACCGCTTGTCCTTCTTTAATACTCTCTACTGTTGGAATACGCACGTTCTCAACAAAAACCTTAAATTCAATATGACTGTTTTGCAAAGCCAGCGCTCTATTAACAATTAGCAGCTTATACACGCCGGCTGCGAGCAGGGCAAGGATTAAGCCGATGATAATGATATCCACGAAATTAAATTTTACTTTTTCTTGTTTTTTATGCATTCTGCTCATTCCTTTCAGAGCTGATCTTTTGTGCCGCGAGTTTTTCCAGAACGAGAATGATCGCTATCAGCAACCAAAGTAAAATACCCAACTTGTAATACCAGAGAAAATAATCTACTACAGAGTGGAATAAAAATCCTGCCAGCGCTCCCATTATTCCCGCGTTCAGGTTTCTTATTAAGGCGTCCCTTGCCGTGCTTAGTTTCAGCCCGAGCCGGAATATACCCACGAACAGCCAGCAAAAAACCGCCAAGCCAAGTATACCAAACTCGCTGATTATCTGTAAATACAAGTTATGCGAGTGGGGAACCACGTTGGAATTAATCATGTAGGTATAATATACACGGGCAAAGGCTTTTCTCCCTAGTCCGACACCGGTCTCCCAGTGATTTTTGACGAGAGACAAGGTAGAATGCCAAGTATCCAGGCGGTACAAGTTCGATGTATCTTTAGTTGAAGTAATTGTGGACAGCCGGTGGGTAATCGTGGCTGGCAAAAAAGAGTACATGAATACCCCCGCCACAGCCAATAACTGAACCAGCAACTTGCTTTTAAACAGCGCAAAAACAACCAGGGCGCCTGCAAATGCCAGCCAACCGCCTCTGGAATAGGTTAAAAGCAGGCAAAAGGCGGCAATGACTACGGTTGCGATGAAGAAAATACGCAATCCGGCTTTGGAGGCGCTGAAAGCCGCCCCTAAAGATACTGTTGACAGCAGGATCAAATATTGGGCCAAGAGGTTCGGGTTTTCAAAAACAGCGTAAGCCCTGTTTTGTATTTCCGGGTTCTGGGTGATGTCGACCCATTCTTTACGTATCTCAACGGTATTAACCCCGGTATAAAACTGGTAGATGGCATAGCTTGCTGTGATCATGCCGGCAAAAGCCAAACAGATAATTAACTTGTCGAGCTTTTCCCGACTGTCAAAAGTATTCACTATCACAAATAAATAAATCAGACCGGTGACCGGAATAAAGAATTCACCCGCGCTGTCCCAAAATGATACCGAGGTGACCGTGGCATAAAACATTACCATGTAAAATAGCAGCAGGGGAATAAATAGCGATGATAGATGGAAACGGAAATGAGGGCGTTTGGCTGCTTTAAAAATAAGGGATGTTAGAGTTACCAACGCCAGTGCCAGGAGTGCTTTTAACGGCGCAATAGGCAGCAGCAGGGCGGCTGCGTACACACCGTGCTCTGTTCGATAAAAAGTGCCAATTGCAAGCAGCACGGCCATGAGCATGATTAGCGACTGCTGATACGGCATAAAGAAAAAAGACAGCGCAGTTAAAGCGGCCAGTATTAGCAAAGCGCCGTATGTGAGCTCACGCTGCCGTGCTTTATATCTCTCCGGTAATTTTAAGTGTTTTTCCAAAGAGCCAGATATTGTCCGCAGCAAAGTGTATGCGCAGCTTTCCCCCGTCATGTTGTGGTTCAGCAGCCGTCCGGTGTAACTGTTCTGGTAGGAGCTGCGCAGAAAGTTTGTTAAGCGGGCGGTCAGGCTGGCGCTAAATCCTTCCGTCCACTTGGCCGCGTTTTTATCCAGCGCCCTTTTTCCCAGGGTAATAATTAAGCTTGGCATAGGTGTAAACATCCGACCTTTTCGATAATGTAATAAAAAGAGTATTCAGTAGTCAGAATTCAGAACTCAGAATATTTTAAGACAGTTCTCTTATTCTGATTTCTAACTCCTCACTTATGACTCCTGAGTAGTCACAAAAGTAGTTCCGCAGTTTGCCAGTAAAATACCAGCCAGTTCATTTACCCGCGCCCGCCAGGAGTGTTTTTCCATCATTGCGACTTGGCGCCGGACTCTGGCCGGATCTTGTTCTTTAATTGCCCTGTCAATACTGGCTGCAAAATCCTCTCTGTCTGAAACATACACATATTCGCGAAAGTCGCCAACTGCCGGAAGCGCCGTGGATATTACCGGTTTGCCAGTGGACAAATATTCATACAGTTTTAGAGGGTCTGAAGCCAGCGAATGTTCATCTTTTGTCCGGGGCAACAATAGCGCCGCCGCGTGTTGCATATACGCGGGCAGCGTAGCGTAAGGTTTGCTCTGCAGCCAGTAGACATTAGCTTTACTGAGCAGTACTTGCCACAGGTTGGCGTCGGTTGAACCTTCATAATAATGTCCGATAAGCACCAGCGAGTATCCAGGCCGATCGTCTGCCAGTTTGATTAATAGCTTCAAGTCGACCCAGGAGTTGAACGAGCCGGTATACATTAAAACCGGCTGATGTATGCCTGCCATTTCCGGTACCGGTGTGAATTCGTTCCTCCTGAAATGTTCCACGTTTACACCATTTTTTATAATATGCACGTCCCGGTGATAAAGAGCGGAGTACTTGCCGGCCAGTTCCGGGGACACGGCGATTACCGCGCTGCTGTTGGCCATCATATATTGGTAAAATGACTTGTTTCCGGCCAGCACGCGTGGATTGTTTTTTATTTCCGGGAAGGCAAAAGAGTCGTCCAAAATATGAAAAATTAGGTATTTGGGCTTTAATCGTTTAATAAAATGAGTTTGAGTATAGCTCCAGGACGAAATATATACTAACGTTTGCTCACGCCAGGAGCGTCCGTAAAGTTCCTCCAGTATACGGTCAAACTTAGCGGCCGTATAATTGTCCGCATATTTTCTCAATCCGAAGAATACCGGCGCGAAGCCTAGAGGGGGCATGTATACCGTGACACCGTTGCGGTCTGTTTTTCGCCAGCGAATGTTGCTCAGCAGGTAAGCAGGATTATTGAGCGCCCCCCTGAGACCTCTGGGAGGTTCTATATATAGACTGTCCACCTTTGTGCAGGCGGCGGCCAAAAACCGCACCGAGTCATTTATTTCGCTGTAATCCCAGGGATTCATGCCTAAAAATACCACCGCCCGGATTTCCCCCAACTATTTTCCCCCCGTCATACCAGCGTTAAGAATTTTTAAAATATGGCCAAGCCTTAGATTATTTTATAACATGGAGGCGAAAGACTCAATGATCAACATTTGGAGGGGCAGAATTATTTGAAAGATAAAAATTTTTTCTTTTTATTGTGATAAAATGTTGTTGTATAATATGGTAAATAAATTACTGAGGGAGTTAGTATGAAACTGTTAGTAAGATTATTTATCACTTTCGGTATGATTTTTTTTATTGCAAGCGCTAATCCGGCTTTTGCCGGGCAGGAATGGCAGCTTTACAACGAGGCTGAATCGCTGGAAAAAGCGGGCAACCTGACAGAAGCCATGAAGATATGGGAGCCTTTGATCGATTCAATGGCGGCGATCGGTGAGGATGAGGCCGCGGGTTTTTGCGCCCAAAAGCTTGGGCGGGCTTACGACAAACTAGGGCGGTATGGCGACGCTGTGAAATATTATGGGATCGAAGCTGCTTTCTGGAATAAATTGCCCGGCCATGCTGAGTGGACTTTGTATGACTCCAAGCGTGCTGAAGAAATCCGTCCGGAATTATGTGTATACGCGCAGAAACCGGCTGCCGGGTCGCCGTCAAACTTGGCCAAGTGCGAGCCGGCCCAGGGAACGCTGCTGGGGGCCGCGGTGGCAGGCGACCCGGCAATCGGGCGTGATCATTTGGACCGGATATCCGAAGTTTACGGCCGGAACTATGCTGCCGTTCTGATTTATGTAAATGATTGGAACGGTTACCCGGATGATGATTTGTTGAAGTCGGCCAAAGAAGAAGGACTGGCTTTGCAAGTGGCCTGGGAGCCTTCCATGGGCCTGGCCGCGGTGGAAGATAATGATTACTTGCACGCCTTTGCCGCGAAGCTGAATGACTACGGGCTGCCGGTGTTCCTGCGCTTTGCCGCGGAGATGAACGGCGACTGGACGCCCTGGACCGGCAATCCCACCCAGTATATTGAGAAGTTCCGCCTGGTGGCCGGGGTTATGCGGCAGGAAGCGCCGAACGTGGCCATGGTCTGGTCCCCGGGCTATTACCCGGATGAGAAGGTTGACGCCTATTACCCTGGCGACCAATGGGTGGACTGGGTGGGCATCAACGCTTACACCGACTATTTTTTCAATGGGAGTCCGGATTCACCGGCGGAAACGGCCACTATGAACTACCAGGGGCGCAACGCCAACCCGCTGCATAAGTTCAAGGCTATCTACGAGCGCTATTCTTCCAGGAAACCGATTATGATCAGCGAAACCGGCGTGGCCTGGGCTAACCGCTACCCGTTTATCGACGTTTCCGACTGGGGGGCGGCCAATCTGAATCGTCTTTACAGCTACCTGCCTTTGCTTTACCCGCGCGTTAAGGCAGTCTATTATTTCAATTATGATATCAGCAACAAGGGGCCGGAATTTCCTTGCTTCAGTCATTATCTGATTTCAGGCAACGAGAAAATGCTGCGCGCCTACCGGCAGGCAACCGCCTCGCCTTGGTACCTGGACGACTGGCGGCAACAGGCGTCTGTTTGCTACCAGGCGCTGGACAAAGTTCTGCCCGAGGGGGCTGAAGAACTTGTCACATATGCCAGCACCGGCAATGGAGTATCCCGGGTGGAATATTATTTTAACGGCAATTTGATCGGGAGCGCTGCCGCGGCGCCATGGGCTTTACACTATAATTTCAGCCAGGCTGGACCGGGCACGCTGGAGGTTAGGGTCTATGACCAAAGCGGAAACCTGGGAGTGTCCAGTTCTCTCGTAGCAGGGACAAATGGCGGCGGCACTATCGTTTCTTCCGGCGGCGGGCGGGTGGCGCCTGAACCTTCGCTTATCCGTGTACAGCTTGACGGGAATTACCTGAATGTGAATGCCGTGGAAAGTGACGATAGAGTGCTGGTGCCTATGCGTGTAATCCTGGAGGCTCTTGGAGCGCAAGTTGATTGGGAAGATTCTACCCAGACTGTTGTTGCGCGAAAGGGGAGCGATTTTTTGCGGCTGCAGATTGACAACCCGGTACCGACGTTAAATGGCCGGTCTCTGCGGAAACTGGATGTGCCCGCCCGCTTGATTGACGACCATGCCATGGTTCCGGTGCGTTTTGTCTCCGAAAATTTTGGCGCTAAAGTTAATTGGGATGAAAATGCCAGGACAGTGATCATCCGGTCCAACCAATAGTTATAATATTATTTTCTGTCTAGCGCATCTTTGCAAAATATGTTATGATTATGTCGAATTTTTTCGAATAGACGGCGGTGTATCAATGCTGGCGTCTTTACTTTTATCCATAGCCCGACTGCATCAAAGGATTTGTACAAGCCTGTAATCAGCAAAATACTTAGAGGGGGCGGTTGGCGTTGTCATTCGTCACCGGGGCGGTAGCCCGGGCTGCCATTGTCCTCGTCCTGTTTAACGTCGCGTCCAAGTTAACGGCGCTGGTGCGTGAAATGGTTATTGCCAGGCAGTTTGGAGCAACTTCCGCCATGGACGCCTACCTGGTGGCCTTTTCACTTCCCTCTGTTTTGTTTTACCTATTTACCGGCGCGCTGTCAACAGTGGTTGTGCCCATCTATTCAGAATACGCCGCCGCTGGCCGGGAGCGCGAAGCTTGGGGCCTGTTCGGCACTTTTTTTAATGTGCTGCTGCTGCTCCTAGTAGTAGTTACCGCTTTGGGCTTACTCCTCGCTCCTTGGCTGGTTAAACTGCTGGCGCCCGGCTTTCCCGGGGACACACTCAGTCTGGCCATATCGTTAACCCGATGGATGTTTCCGCTCCTGATTTTTAGCGGCCTTACCGCCTTGTTCAGCGGACTGCTCAATGCCAGGAATGTATTCGCGATAACCGCCCTGAACGGGCCTTTGTCCAATATTGCGGTTATTATCGCGGTCCTGGCCCTGGGTAGTCTCTGGGGTGTATACGGGATGACTCTGGGAGTGCTGGTTGGCGGAGTGGCGGGGGCGGTCGTGCAACTGCCCGCTCTGCGGCGGGTGGGATTTAGCTTCCGGCCCGGTGTGGCTTTAAACCACCCGGACCTTAAAAAGATCTTCAAACTGATACTGCCGATAACCATTGGATTTTCAATCAGTGAAACATATATTTTAATTGACCGCTATTTGGCTTCCGGCTTAGCTGAAGGCAGTATTGCCGCTTTAAACTACGCCAACAGACTGATTCAAATGCCACTGGGCTTATTTGTAACTGCCGTGGGGACGGCGGTATTTCCTTCTCTTACCCGCAAGGCTGCCGAAAAAGACCTGCGGGGTTTGGGGGAGGGGGTGCTCCGCTCACTACGGCTGGTTGTACTGGCTTGTGTCCCGTCGGCAATTGTGCTGCTGGTGCTGCGGGAGCCGCTGGTAACTCTTTTTTTTAAACGGGGTGTTTTCGATGACAGGGCAGCCGGTATGACTGCTATCGCCCTGTTTTTTTACGCTTTTGGCCTGGTCGGTCAGGCAGGTGAGTTTATCTTGACGCGAGGCTTTTTTTCTTTGCAGGATACCCGCACTCCGATGGTCCTTAGCGCTATAGCCGTGCTGGTCAACCTAGGGTTTAGCCTGGCTTTGATTGGCTCCCTGCGGCACGGTGGCCTCGCCCTGGCTAACTCCATCGCCGCGCTGGTCGATATGATCCTGTTGACCTTTTTCTTGAACAGGCGGCTTGGCGGCATGTGGGCGCCGGGCATGTGGCGGTTTATATTGTTCGTCATGCTCGCTTCTCTAGCAATGGGCGGCGCCATTGAGGCTATGTCTAGTTGGTTAAACCTGCCTGCCGCGTCGGGAACGATCACACTGGCAGGGCAAGTTGGCTTGGTTGCGACAGCCGGTCTGGTAGTCTATCTAGCTGCGCTTACGGTTCTACGTATTGAGGAGGCCCGTCGGCTTTGGGATTTTGTTAAGCAAAAATTTACTAAAAGCAGCCGGGAGGCATAAAACATTGAGAAGGGAAGCGGTTGTAAAAAAACTGCGCTTGCTGACTGCCGGAATTGTGCTGATATGCTTAATATTTGCGGCCTGGATGGCGGTATTGGCTGGTTTGACCAAACAGAACCAGCGCATTCCAGTGTTGATTTACCATGATATATCAGCGGAAAATATCACGGACCGCAATAGGGATCTGACTTCCGGGGCCAGCTTCGCGGCGGAAATGGAGTTCCTGCACGACAACGGCTATCAGGTGATTCCTCTGAAACAGTTAATCAGTCATATGCAAACCAACGAAAAGTTGCCGGAAAAAGCACTCGTGATAACCTTTGATGACGGGTATGAAGGTGATTATAAAGTAGCTTACCCTATTTTAAAAAAATATAACATGCCGGCCACAATTTTTTTAATTGCCAACAGGGACCAGTATTTTGGACCGGATGCGCCGCCCATGCTCACCTGGGAAGAGATGAGGGAGATGGAAGGAAGCGGCTTGATCGATATCCAGGCGCATACGTATGATTTGCACTACCCGGTATATACCAACAAGGAGCGGACTTGCCTGAAGCCGGCGACGATTGCCAGGGCTTATCAACCGGAGTTGGGACGGCGGGAAACAGAGGAAGAATATGCCGGCAGGTTATATGAAGACTTTTTGCTGGCACGCACCACGATCGAAGCCAACTTGCATAACCAGGTTGACACTATGGCCTGGCCGTTCGGGGCTTATAATCTCACTTCTTTGCGTATAGCACGCGAAGCCGGCTTCAAGTATTTTGCCACGACCCGGAGAGGGACGAACGAATATGCCGACAGTGTTCAGGTTATACGCAGGATCAGTGAGGATGACAACATCTCCCCGGACCAGTTTGCGAAGTTCATTGAACCGGATTATTCTTATGTTAGACAACTTAGACAAGTGACTTTCAGGTACCTGAACCGTTTGATGGAGCTTTTTATTTAATAAAGCCGGGAAAAATTAGAGTACTGATAGCTTTTACCGGCGCCTAAATCGCGCTGTTCGCATTTACGACATCATACGTGGGCTGGCGTTGGTAAATGCTAACAGTTAAGGATATGTTGTCTGATGGCAGGAAATGCGGCGGTTTTATAGAATTTAGATATGTATGTAGTTTTTGGTCTAAAATGTTTAAACCCGGGGGGTTGCCGCAGCATGAGGATGATCATGAGAATAGTCTTGTCTATATTGACCGCTGCCATTTTGTTTTGCCTGGCGGCCGCGAGTGCCGTCGCCGGCGAGTTGCCGGCGCGGGGTTCTTTTTTTAGCGTGCAAAACCGGCAAAAGGAAACAATCAGTGAAGGTGTAACCTTGATTAATTATTCGCTGGACCTGCAAGGCGACCCGGTCAGACTGTCGGTTCTGCAGGTCGACTTAAGAAATCCTTACGTAAAGATAGATAGCTTGATCGGTTCGGACGGGACGCTGGGAAGTACCCAGCAGGTAGGTAAAATGGCCGAGCGCAGCGGGGCGGTGGCGGCGATAAACGCCGGCTTTTTCATCATCGCCCAGGGCAAGCCGCTAGGTATGATCGTCAGGAATGGAGAACTGGTGTCCAGCCCGATTATGCGCAGTGACATGCCGGTTTTTGCCCTAGGCATGGACGGGCGCCCGCTTATGGACTTTTTTAAATTTAGCGGGGAAGTAAAGGCCGCCAACGGGACCACTTTCGCTCTTTTTGGCGTGAATAAGCTGCTCTACAATCTGGAAAACGGCGGGCTCTCAGACACCGACCAGCTTACTTTGTACAACCGGAACTGGGGACAATACAGCCGGGGTGGCGATGATCAGTTGCCCGGCGCGGTGGAAACTGTGGTAGAAAACAATGTCGTGACGAAACAGGTTGTGGCGGGGGCGCCGCTGCCGATTCCCGCCAACGGTTATATACTATGGGGCCACGGTAAAGCCGCGGATTTCATGTCTAAAAATATGCCGGTCGGCTCGCAGGTTAAGGTTAGCTATCAAACGACCCCGGCTTTTGAAAAAATAAAACTTTCCACAGGCAGCAACAGCTTTTTGGTGCAGCAAGGGAAGGTAGCCGCGTTTCAGGAGGAACTGAAAGGCAATAATTCTCGCACGGCGGTAGCGTCATCTGATAACGGGAAGCTTCTCTATCTGGTCGCGGTAGAAAAAAGCGATCAAAGCAGAGGCCTGGAACAGGAAGAACTGGCCGAGCTGCTGGTGGCCATGGGCGTTGATACAGCTTTAAACCTGGACGGCGGCGGCTCTACCACCATGGTGGCGAAACACCTTGGTGACACAGGGATATCCGCTGTTATCCAGCCCAAAGAAGGATGGCAAAGACCGGTAACCGACGGCTTGGGGATATTTAACACGGCGCCGCCCGGGGAGCCGGCAGGATTGATTATTAGCGGCCCGGATATGGTCCTGGCCGGAACTGACAGCAGCTATACAGTGAAAGGTTATGACACACACTATTATCCCTGGCAGCCGCCAAATCTTAACTGGCGCGCCAGTGGCGGAGGGAATATTGCAAATGGCGTTTTCAGCGCCGGCAGCGGTGGAGATGTGGTGATTGAGGTTACTTCCGGCGCTGTGAAAGGAACTAAAAAAGTGCATGTGATCGGGGCTGGTGAGATCAAGGCTTTGCAAGTTGAGCCGAAAGTGATAAAAACCGGCAGCGGCCAACCGGTGGCTCTAACCTTTACCGTCGTGACCCGGGACGGTCAGGTGCTGCCGCTGGAGGCCCGTTATGTAACCGTCCGCGCAAGTACCGGTACGGTAAACAACGGTGTGTTTTCCCCGGGGAAAGACGGCGGAAAAGGTATACTGGAGGCGAGTTATCAGGGCCTGACCGTGCAGGTGCCTATCCGTTCGGCAAGTTTGTTTAAAGATACGGAAAACAACTGGGCCAATGATCAAATCAATGAATTGGCCGAGGCTGGTATTATCCAAGGCTACGAAGACGGTTTGTATCATCCGGCGGAGCCGGTTACCCGCGCTCAGGTTGTCACCTTGCTGGCGAGACTGTTGCATTGGACGCCGGTTGAAGGTCAGCTGAACTTTAAAGATGAAGTGCCTGACTGGGCGCAGAATGCCGTGGCTACAGCCGTGGCGCGCGGTGTGGTGAGTGGATACCCGGATCAGACCTTTCAGCCTGATCGGCCGGTAACCAGGGCTGAGGTCTCTGTCATTCTGGATCATGCCATTAAATTTACGGGTGACGATAAAGTATTGGATTTCAAGGATGCCGGAACTGTCCCCGATTGGGCGAAAGCGGCAATGGCCAAGGTTGTTTCAGCCGGAATCATAAGAGGTTACGAAGATGGCTCTTTAAAGTCCGAGGCTAATCTTACCAGGGCTGAAATAGCTGTTTTAATTACACGGCTGATTGGGTCAAACTATGTGAAGGTGGAAAAATAATGTGGCGCCGGTGACAGTATTAATAACGCTGATGAGCTTGGAAATAGGCGGCGCGGAAACCCATGCGGTTGTTTTGGCGCGTCATTTGAAAGAGCTCGGATACCGGGTAATAATGGCTTCCGCCGGGGGTGTTTTTGAAAAAACAATCGCCGGTTATGGGATTAAGCATTATAGATTGCCGCTTGATAATTCCAGGCTCCATTCCTTGTACCGTTCTGTGGTTGGAATAAGGTCAATTATCAAGTCTGAGAGCGTCAATTTGGTTCATGCTCATGCCCGCATTCCGGCTTTTGTTTCTGATTTGGCCAGCCGGCTAACCGGGATTCATATGATTACTACCGCCCACGCTATGTTCACGACAGGCTTTTTTTTAAGATATCTTTCCCGATGGGGAGAAAAGACCATTGTCGTCAGTTCAGATATAAAAGAACACATGATTAAATTCTTTGGCTTGGCGGAATCGAATATTATTTTAATTCCTAATGGAATTGATATTGAAAATTTTGATCCGGCATTACCGGTAGGTGGATTTGCAGATCTAAAGGGCGGTTCAGATAAAACCCTGATTTTTTATGTCAGCAGACTTGACGACTTGCTGGCTCCGGTGGTGATAAACCTTATCAAAGCTTGCGACAGGCTATATGACGAGTTTCCGTTTATTAGACTGCTGATCGCGGGCGACGGGAAATGCGCCTGGAAAGTGGCGGACAGAGCGAGGGTTGTAAATGCTAGAACTGGCGCAGATCTGATCAGGTTGTTAGGCGCCCGCACCGACATAAACAAGATCATGGCAACTGCCGACTTGATTGTCGGTGTCAGCAGGGTGGCGCTGGAAGCTATGGCCAGCGGCAGGAATGTTATTTTGGCTGGTGGGGAAGGTTACGGGGGGTTGATCCAGGAAGGCAGCCTGCCTTTGTTTGTCAACGATAATTTTACCGGGCGCCAGTTTAATAATAAAGCCACCGTCCAAGATTTTGAAAATACTATTAGAGAATTCTTATGCCTGCCTGTGGAATCCAAAAGGCACATGAGTTTATTATTACGGGAATTTATTGTTGAGAATTACAGCAGTGCGCGGATGGCGAAAGAAACAGCCGGAGTTTATGAGAAAGTGCTGAATACATAGATCAGGAGTCAGAATTCAGGAGTCAGTAATCAGAATATTTAAGGCCTTAAACTTTCTTTTATTCTGGCTCCTGACTTCTGACTCCTGATTACTGATTAATAAATTCAGGTGAGATGACTGTTGCTAAGAGTACTGCACATTATCAGTGATACCAATATTGGTGGGGCCGGTAGGCACTTGCTCACTTTCCTGGAACATTTTGACCGTACAAAGCTGGCGGTCTACGTGCTTTGTCCGCCTGCGTCTTTGTTGCTGGAGCAGTGCGTTGCAATGGGTATTAAGACATACACCAGCCCTTATTTGGCTGGAGACCGGTCTTTTGGCTGGCGCGGCCTGTCCGGCCTGATCCGTGAATTAGGTGTCATTGCGCGAGATTGCCGGATTGACATAGTACATACCCACGCTTCCTTTTCAGGACGGCTGGCGGCCAAGGCTGTCAGGGTTCCCCGCATCGTTTATACAAAGCACAGGATGGACTGGGGCGTCTCCAGGGGATGGTTTAAAAAAAAGGTTATAGCTTATTTGAATCGGTTGACCAGCCACAGGGTAATCGCTGTCAGTTTGGCTGTAAAAGAAGATCTTCTGTCGGATGGTGTTCCTGAAAAAAAAATAGCGTTGATTTACAATGGCGTGGATATTGAAAAGTTAAGGGAGCAAGCCCGGCCGGAGAAGCTGAAATCCATACCGTGTCTTGGAAACAGCCGTGTAGTAGGCATGGTAGCCCGCTTGGAACCGGAGAAGGGGCACCGTTATTTCCTGGAGGCATCTTCCATGGTGCTGGCTAAGCTGGAGAACGTTTTTTTTATCGTGGTGGGGACAGGTTCGCTTGCCGATGATTTGAGAGAAACTGCGAAAAATCTTGGGATTAGCGAACGTGTGCTTTTTACGGGTTATCAAGACGATATCGCCAAATTTATTGCTATGATGGACGTGATGGTAATACCATCGCTTACAGAGGCTTTCGGGATCAGTATGATTGAAGGCATGTGTCTAGGCAAGCCGTGTGTAGCCAGCGCGGTTGGCGGACTGGTGGAGATAGCCGGGCAGGACGGGCGGGTTGCTTTCCTTGTCCCGCCGGGGAATGCGGAAGCCATCGCTGAAAAAGTTATTTTTCTTTTAGAGAACCCTGGCTTTGCGGGGTCTATGGGGTCGCATGCCGCGGAAGAAGTGGAGATAAGATTTTCCGCTGAAAAAATGGCGGGTGAAATCGCCAGCCTCTATTACGAAATGATGAAATGTAATTAATCAGGAGGTAACTTTTCAGTGAACCCGGCCGTGGAGGCACAGCGTTATCACCGCTCACTCAGAGGAAAGGGGACACACCTTCCTTGGTTAAAATAAAAACGAAAGTTGTTTTGAAAATCAGGGAAGGAATGTCCCCAATTAATTCCGCTCCGGCAACACCACGGCTCGCTTCGGACCGAACTAGCGGCGCTGCAAAGGCGGCGGTAGACTGGTTATGATCAAGCCTATAAACCTCTAAGCTACTTATACTCATATTCGCTACTTGAGTTGCCCGCTGGTTTCGCGCCGCAGTTCGGTTACCCTCGCTTCGCTGGGTGTTGCTAACGGCGCTGCGCAAGTCGTTCGCTAACGATAACGCCGCGCCTCCACCTGGTTTACTGAATATATACGTCAGGAGTTAGGAGGGAAATAATCTTTGGTTTTAAGGTTTAAATACCCATAAAGAATGCAGTAATCCCTACTGAATTCTGACTACTGACTACTGATGTTTGAGGAGGTATGCACTTTGCTGGATATTAATCAGATTCAGGAAATATTGCCGCATCGCTACCCATTTTTATTGGTTGACCGGATCCTCTCAGTCGAAGGGGGCAAAAAAGCTGTAGGTATTAAAAATGTTACCGCTAACGAACCTTATTTCTGGGGGCATTACCCAGGTTATCCGGTTATGCCGGGAGTGCTGATTGTTGAGGCTATGGCGCAGGTGGGAGCGGTGGCAATATTAAAACTACCCGAATTTGCGGGTAAAATAGCTCTTTTTGCAGGAATAGACAAAGCCCGTTTCCGCCGCCAGGTTGTTCCGGGTGATCAACTGCGTATCGAGGTAGAAGTTTTAAAGCTGCGCAGCAAGGTTGGTAAAAGCTACGCGGTTGCTTATGTAGGGGAAGAGATTGCCGCAGAGGCTGAACTGATGTTTATGGTGCAAAAGAACAAGGATTAATTTAGCGAAATTAAATGTAATAAGGAGTTAGAGGAAATAATACAAAGTCATTTGTCAAGAATTATACATAAACGTATAATAATCATTTAATTAGCTTGTTTACTATTATTTTTTGTAATTGTCCTATCAAAGCTTAATCGGATAAAATATTTATGGTATTGTGTTTTGGACTTGCCTCACTGGAGGGATAAAAGTGCAGCTACCGGTAACGGCTATTCTTCTGGCTTTTGGAACAGCACTTTTGATTACACCATGGGTCAGGAAGTGGGCTTTTAAATGTGGGGCCTTAGACCGGCCAAATCGGAGGAAAGTGCATGAACGGCTAATGCCCAGGCTGGGCGGGCTGGCTATATATCTTAGCTTTGTGGCTTCAGTGATGATTACTTCCCAAGAGGTAGCCAGACAGGCCATTGGGTTGATTATCGGTGGTTCGTTAATTGTATTGCTTGGTGTAATTGACGATACCAGGGGGGTTTCACCACGGATAAAGCTGGCGGGGCAGGTGTTGGCAGCTTTCGCGGTAATACCTTTCGGTCTTAAAGTGGAATTTATAACGAACCCATTATCCGCTCAAATGATCACCCTGGGTTTGTTCAGTATCCCTGTTACTGTATTATGGCTGGTATCGGTCACTAATGCCGTTAACCTGATCGACGGTCTGGACGGGCTTGCCGGGGGTACCACTTTCATCGCCCTGCTGACTCTGGCGGCAACCGTATGGATTGAGGTCGCCCGGGCCGGCAGCAGTTCGCCTGGCCAGGAGGTGGCTGTGATACTGGCTCTGATCCTTGCCGGCGCGGTATTTGGTTTTTTACGCTACAATTTTTACCCGGCACGGATATTCCTGGGGGATTCGGGCTCAATGTTCCTGGGTTACAGCGTGGCCGTTTTAGCTATAATGGGGCTGGCCAAGGGTCCTACCTTCATCTCAGTAATTATCCCGGTGGTAATCCTGGGGATTCCTCTACTTGATACAGTTTTTGCCATTGTTAGGAGATATTGCGGGCATAGGCCTATTTTTCAGCCGGATAAGGAGCATTTGCACCATAGACTGATGGATATGGGACTTAGTCACCGCCAGACAGTATTGTGTATTTACGCGATTAATATTATTCTTAGCTTGAGTGCTATCATTATGACTATGATTACGCAAAAACAGGCTGTCCTGTTATTAGCGGTACTTTCTACCACTATCTTAATCGTAGCGAACAAAATAGGCGTCACCGGGATAGGCAAGCCAGGCTCATATTTGCCGCATTCTGGAAAACAACAACGGCCTTCGGGGATGTAAGCCGGACAAGTTATGAATGGGAAGGTATGCATATGAAAGTTAGAAAAGCTATTATACCTGCGGCGGGCTTGGGTGCCCGCTTTTTGCCTGCTACTAAGGCGCAACCAAAAGAGATGCTGCCCATCGTAGACAAGCCGACTATCCAGTACATTGTTGAGGAAGCGATTGAGTCCGGAATTGAAGATATATTAATTATTACAGGCAGGAATAAACGGGCTATCGAAGACCACTTTGACAAGTCGGTGGAATTAGAATATCAGTTAAAAGAAAAAGGGAAGTTCGATCTTCTGAAACTGGTGCAGGATATCAGCGAGCTTGTTGATATTTATTATGTGAGGCAAAAGGAGCCTTTGGGGCTCGGGCACGCGATTTATTGCGCCCGCCAGTTTGTCGGTGACGAGCCTTTCGCGGTGCTTTTAGGTGATGATATCATACGGAGTAAAGTACCTTGTCTCAAACAGATGATCAACTTGTACGAGGATTTACAATCTACTATTATTGCAGTCCATGAAGTACCCCGGGAAGATGTAAGTAAGTACGGTATTATTAACGCAATTCCGGAAAATGAAACGGTTTTCAGGCTAATCGATCTTGTTGAAAAACCTCCTGTTGAAAGCGCCCCGTCCCGGCTGGCGGTAATGGGCCGTTATATTATTAACCCGCGCATCTTCTCGATCCTGGCCGAAACCAAGCCGGGAGCCGGCGGGGAGATTCAGCTTACCGACGCGTTAAAGGTATTGTGCCGTGAGCAGCTAATGTACGGTTTGGCTTATGAAGGCCGCCGCTATGACGTGGGTGACAAGTTGGGTTATCTTCAGGCGACGGTGGAGTTTGCCCTGGCGCGGCCCGACTTGGCGGATGGGTTTAGGGAGTACTTGAAAACTGTGTGTACTGGGAAATAGAACAAATTTGCCTAATGTGACCTTTGAGCTGTCATTTGTGGCTCATGTTTGGCCCCAAAGCAAAAGTAAAAACCCGCAGGTTTACCTGACTGCGGGTTTTGTTTTACTTACTTCTTTTACCGAAGCCCCCCTTTTACAGGCGGGGCTTTTAATTTGGCTGAGGTATTCCTCGAACATCTTTTTTCTTGTATGAAGTTTTTTTAAGATTTTGTATTTCTCCATCAATCTCACCCGCTATTATTATTCCCAATAAACAGGACAACCAAACCCCGCATGTATAATCGCCGCTATTGCCGGTAAACTATTATCTGTAGATTATATTGGAAGGGGTGTTAAATTATGAATGTTTATCTAGAAATATTAATCAGGTCTCTGGGCGCTTTTGCCGGGGTTATTTTTATCACCAGACTGGTTGGCAAGTCACAGGTCGGAGGGTTGAATATAGCCGACTGGGTTAACGGTATTGTTATTGGTTCCATTGCTGCCAGCCTGGCCACGGATTTGAAGACGCCAGCGGGAATCTATGCGTTTGCGCTGCTGGTTTTTTTGGTTTTAACCGTATTTTCCGAATGGGTTGGGGTGAAGTACCGTCCCGTGCACAAGCTGTTGAGCGACGATCCGACGGTGGTGGTGCATAATGGGGTAATCCTTGAGGGAAATATGCATAAAATGCGCTATACGGTAGATGATTTAACCACCCAGTTGCGCCAGAAAAATGCGTTTAATATCGCGGATGTAGAATATGCCATTGCTGAACCGAACGGTGAATTGAGTGTACTGTTGAAAAGCCAGGTTGCGCCGGTTACTCCCCAAGATCTCCATATGCCGTCAAAGTACAAAGGGGTACCTTCTGAATTAGTGGTGGACGGAGTGATTATCCGGCAAAATTTAAAGCAAAACAACTTGGAAGAGGATTGGTTGTTAGGGGAATTGCAGAAGCAGGGTATCCAGTCCCTTAAAGAAGTATTTTACGCCAGCCTGGATCAGGACGGCAATCTTTATGTAGATAAGAAACAAGATAAAATGAGTTACAAACAGGATGTTACCGATAAACTCCCGGGGAAAATGCCGCAGTAAAAAAGTTACTTTTCAAAACGCAGCGCTTCAATGGGGTCCAGTCCCGCCGCTTTTTTAGCGGGGTAGTAGCCGAAGAAAATCCCGATTGCCGCCGAAAAACCGGTGGAAAGAAGAATGGACGAGATTGTAATTGTGGTTTGCCAGCCAGCAAACGCTGAAATGATTTTTGAGCCGGATATCCCGATCAGTATTCCCGCCAGACCGCCAACCAGGCACAGAGCGAGAGCCTCCACCAGGAACTGGTTGCGGATGTCGCTCTCAGTAGCGCCCACCGCCATGCGTAGTCCGATCTCCCTCGTTCTCTCCGTCACCGAAACCAGCATGATATTCATGATGCCGATGCCGCCCACCAGCAAGGATATCGCCGCCACACCGGCCAGAAACAAAGTCAGTATGGCGGAGGTGCTTTCAACTGTTTCCAGTAGAGATGCCATGTTGCGCACGTTGAAATCGTCGGAATTAACCCCCGTCAAGCGGTGTCTTTGCCGCAAAAGAGTCTCAATGCTGCTCTGGACATAACTCATGCTTTCCTGAGTGTCGGCCTGCACGTCAATCATCCGCACGTACTTTACGCCCAGCATTCTCCTTTGAGCAGTTGTTATAGGTATGTAGATCACGTCGTCCTGGTCCTGGCCGCCCATGGAGGCGCTTTTGGATTTTAGCACACCAACCACGGTAAAGCTCAGTTTGTTAATCCTGACGGTTGTGCCCACCGGGTCCGTGCCGTCGGGATAGAGATTGTCAACCACCGTTTTGCCCAGTACCGCCACCGGGGTGGCTCCCGCCACGTCATCTTCCGTGAAAAAAGAACCCGAAGTGGTCGGCCAGTCCTTGATTAGCTGATATTCCGGCGTGGTCCCGTCAAACTGAGTGGTCCAGGTCTGGCTGGCGTACCCGACAGTGGCGCTTGAACTTAGCTCGGGCGCCACATAGGCCACCTTGTTCAACCCGGCTATCGCTTCGGCATCTTCAACGGTTAGAGTGTTCACATTTCCCCCGGAACCCCGGACCGCTCCCTGACCGGCCCCGGGAGATACCATCAGCAAATTCGAGCCCATGCTGGAAATCTGGTCCGAGATCTTTTTGCTGGCGCCCTGCCCCACGGAAATCATGATGATTACGGCCGAAACGCCGATAATAATGCCGAGCATCGTCAGGGAAGATCTTAGCTTGTTTGCCTTTATGCCGTTTACCGCCACTTCAAAATTGTTGCCGAGATTCATGCGCCGGCCTCCGTTTCCTTCGGGAAGGCCGCCAGATCCGCAGCGGCGTTCCGTTGGTTTAATACAGGGGCATCTTCCGTTATACGTCCGTCTCTTAAATTAACCAAGCGGCGGCAGTATTGTGAGATGTCTTTTTCATGGGTAACCATGACCACGGTAATGCCTTTTTCAATATTCAATTGCTGTATGATTGAAACTATTTCTATACTCGTTCTTGAGTCCAGGGCGCCGGTGGGTTCGTCCGCCAGGATCAATGAGGGGTTGTTCACCAGGGCGCGGGCGATGGCGACTCTTTGCTGCTGGCCGCCCGACATCTGGTTGGGATAATGGCCGAGGTACTTTGAAAGACCGACCCAGTTCAGGGCTTCTTTAGCCCTGGCTTCCATTTCATTCTTATTAGCCCCGGCGTAGAGCATCGGCAGCTGAATGTTGGCCTGCACGGTCATCCTCCCCAGGAGGTTGAAACCCTGGAACACAAAACCGATTCTCTTGTTGCGGACGGCGGCCAGCCGGTTTTTGTCCAGGCCGGAGACGTTTTCTCCGTCGAGGTAATAGTCGCCTGTCGTTGGTCTGTCCAGGCAGCCGATAATATTCAACAAGGTGCTTTTGCCGGAACCGGAGGAGCCCATGATCGCCACCATTTCTCCTTCGGCGACGGTCAGGTCGATGCCTCTTAAAGCGTTAACCTGCAATGCTCCCAGGGTATATACTTTTTTGATATTTTTTATTTCGATCACTTTATTTTCCGGCATATATTCCACCACCCAGATTTATTTCATCAGTTGCGCCTGGCGCCGCCTCCTGTTACTTGAACCCGCGGTGCGCCCATCGTCATCGGGTTGTTGCTGCGCTGGCTGCTCTGGTTGCCCTGAGTGTTGGTTGCGGCAGACTGATCCAGGGAACCAATGACTATTGTGTCCCCTTCATTCAGACCGTTAACTACTTCATAATTGCTCAGGTCCGAAAGTCCTAGAACCACGCGTTTCGGAGAGGGAGTGCCGGAACCGTTCATAACAAGAACCGTAGCCTGCTGTTCCTGGTAACTTGCCGGTGAGCTTGAGGCATCAGTATTGTTGCTTCCATTATTATTGCTGGCATTGCTACCGGCGCCGGCGCTTTGACGGTTTTGGCGCTGAATGCCACCGGTACCGTTAGCACCGCCGGTTCCTTCCGTAACCGGGGCGCCGGCCTGTCTCATTTTACTTAAATAACTTGCCGCGTAAGATACGGCCCCTTTGGGAATGGTGAGGGTGTTCTCATGCCGGTCTATAATGATAGTGACATTGGTGGGCATTCCTGCTTTCATTTCCACGTAATTTTGGTCCGGTTGTATGTAAACATCATAAAGTTGGACATTGGAAACCGTAGTTGCCTGAGGGGCGATGCTGCTCACTTTGCCGGTAAATGTTTTGTTGGGATAGGAGTTCAGTGTGAATTCGACCGTTTGTCCTACCGCGGCTTTACCGATGTCAGCCTCGTTGACCTGGGACTTTAACTGCAGCGCTTCCGAGATGACAGTCATGAAACCGCCCCCGCTGGTGCTGTTGTTGTTGGCTGTGGCCCGCTGGCCGACCGCGCCATTGATCTCGCTGACTATGCCATCGATGGAGCAATACATCTTGGCCCCCGCAAGGTCGTTTTGAGCCAGTTTTAACTGCGCGCTGCTGCTATCCACCTGGGCGGCCGCCGCTTCGATGTCCTCCGGGCGATTGCCTGCTTGCAGTGATTTTAAGGAGTTCTCGGCTTGTTTCAATTTGCCTTCGGCATTAATAAGGTCCGAGTTGTATTTGTCAAGGTCGGCTTTGGATATTGCCCCTCCCTCATATAGTTGCTGGTAGCGATCCAAAGTGGTTTTAGCCAGGTCGTAGCTTGCCTGGGCCATTTTTACGTCCGTCGCGGCTTTATCCAAATCTTCTTGGGTGGAACCGTTTTGCAGGAGTTGCAGCTTGGCTGTGTTTCCTTTCAGACTGGCTGTAGCCTGGATTACTGATGCATCCAGGTTGTCGGTATATTGTTCGGCTAAAAGCTGGCCCGCCGTTACGTGATCGCCCACTTTGACATAGATGTCCTTAATGATTTCGGAGTTTTTGAAGCTTAGAGAAACCGTACTGACCGGCTCGATCGTCCCGCTGGCTGAAATAGTGGTAGTCACAGTGCCTTTTTTGACAGTGTCGGTAAGATAATTTCCTGAAACGTTTTTGTGGCTTTTTACTATAAAATATCCCGCCAGCGCGGCTATCACAATCAAAATAATACCAAACAGCAATTTTTTTCTCTTTAAAAACCCGACAAGGTAATTTAGCTTATTGGCATCAGGTTTCAGTGTATCTTCCAAAATATTTTCCTCCCTGGTTATTAAATTAACTGACAGTATTTGACGATGTTTTAAGATATCCTTGCCAGTATAGACTTTTTTTCGGCAGGATTTGTTCAAAATGGACTTAAGGCAAAAACGTTCCTGTAAGACCACCTAAATACAGTTTAACGGATTATTGTGACTAAATCTTGAACAAATGGCTAATTTTTTTTGAATCCGCTGAAAAAAGCATGGCTTTATTACCATGCTAATAACTAGATAGAAAATATTGTTTGTAAGAAAGATTATTCTGTATTATTGCTAAAGACATGCAGTAAATAGCCTGTCCCGCGCACAGTCAAAATTTCCCCCTCGCTGACCGGCCAATCTTGCAATGAATGCCGTATTCGTTTGACCGAAACATCCACCGCGCGGTCACACCCGTCGTAATCTACCCCCCAGATATGATCCAGCAACCTGTCCCGGGTAAATACCTGGTTCGGGTGGCGAACCAGGAAAGCCAAAAGTTTCCAGTCGCGCGGCGCAAAGTTGATTGTTCTGCCTTTAATGGAAACAGTCCGGGAGGTAAAATTCACAATCAAACTCCCAAATTGGACATGTTCAGGTTCAACCAGGCAGGCGGGTCGCCGCAGCACAGCCTTGACCCGTGCTATTACTTCATCCGGATCGAAAGGTTTCGGAATATAATCATCGGCGCCCTGCTTAAACCCCTCCAGGCGGTCTTCGACAGCGCCGCGTGCCGTTACCATGATTACGGGGCAACTGCTTTGTTGGCGAATTTCATCCAGCACTGCCCATCCGTCTTTCCCGGACAGCATCAAATCCAGAAGAACCAAGGCGGGGTTTACTTCCGGAAATTTGGACAGGGCTTCTTCCCCGTCCGTAGCGACTTGTACCGCGAAGCCCGCGTGCTCCAAGTAAACCTTGAGCAAAAGGGCTATTGAATGTTCGTCTTCAACCACCATGATTGTTTGCAAAATGCCATTCTCCAAGTAAAGATAGGATGGATTTGTAAATAGTGACAAAACATTTGAGAGAGTTAAGTTTTTATTGTTAATATTTTATATTATAACGCCAAGATAAGAAAGATTGTATACAAAGAATGTAGTTGGCCTGCGGACTGTCGGCGAGTACTTGAATAAAGCGTATATTATATATGAACGTGGAAGTGTGGAATAAGTGCTGGTGTTAAAATATGATTGCGTTAAAGAGACATCTGTCCTGATGAAGCTAGGACTTAAGTCCTATTTACATCGGGACCGATGTAAAGTATAAATAAGTTATCTGAAAAAGGCAAACATAGTGAAAACTATGGACGCAAAACTACGGGTCTAAAGTGCTGCGGGCGCTATGACAGCCGGGTTGCCAGGGAAAAACAAATTAGTTCCTGTGACAATACCCGGCTTTATGAAGGGTATTTTTTATTGCGCATTTTTCGTGATTTGTGGATAGGCGACTTTATTCTAATCCTCAAGAACGGGAGGGTGTTGAATGGACCCAAATCCTATGGTTGTCGCGGAAACATACCGGTTAATGCAGCAAATCAGATTAAAAAAGGAACAAATAATAAATGTGGCGCGTAAACCCAAGGACAAAAGAGCGGCATCCAGTCAAGATTTGCCGGGTGATCCGGATAATCCGCATCTGGGTAAAGAGATTGACGGGCATGTGTAATCATGCCAACAGCCTGAACCCGGTTGAGCGGGGTTGTTCTATATTAACATATCTTTTCTTTAATATCGTCGTGAACAATATCAGCTGCCGTTTTTTTTGCCGGCAAGTTCAGACTTTTTTTAACGGTGCTTACCCGTTCAGGCATACTGCCTTTTACCTCAACATAGCTAATATTCATTATGCTCAAGAAATCTACGATTTTTTTGTCTACTTCCAAAGCGAATTTCAGGTTTTGATATCTTACACCATCATCGATTAACTCAATTTCCCTCGGTATGTAAAATATCTCGTATTCATTCAGATCTCTCATTGCCCATTCATATAGTTTCAGTAAAGCGTATTTCTCTTTTGGGTTATTAAAATTACAGGTAAGGATTCCATAAACGTAACATAAAATTGTGGCATTGTCACAAAAAATAATATCGCTGCTCTTTAAATACTCCTCCCTTTTCTTTTGTCCTTCATAAAGCAGGAATTGCTCGAAAATATTAGTTGGCACTCCATAGTTGACAATGTACTCGCGGGCGAATTCTTCACAAATTGATGATATGTAACCTGCCAGACTGTAGTCTACGTCTAACTGTTTGCAGAGGGTTGTTTTACCTGTGCCCGGACCTCCTAAAACTGCTACCTTGATTGGTTTGCTGTTTTTAACATGCATGCATCTCCCCAACATTAGTATGTTTATTCATCTAAGTCATTCGACATAATCCGATTGAAACCTTCATTATAATACTGGCCTTAAATTTTTCCGGGGTTATCGGCGCAAATAGGCTGAAATAAATTGATTAGAAAAACAGGTGCTTGTATTTTGTGGCTTTGTAAAAGGAATCTGGTATAATACAAGTGTATGAACAACACAGGAAGTTGAGATCGGGCAGGGAGCAGGGAAAATAAACTAATGTTATTACGGCATAAAGGTTCCCCTCGATGAAGGGTGATAATGTGGAAAAACCAACGACTGGCAAGATGATTTTCAAGATTACCATATTAATCGCTTTTTTTAGTTTTTTGTCAAAGTTGCTGGGGCTGTTGCGTGATATTGTTATTGCATATAAATTTGGCGCCTCCGGACCTACCGACGCATACCTGGTGGCCCTCACGGCGCCAAATTTGCTTTTCTTTATTATCAGCGGGGCGCTGGCGGCGGTAACGGTGCCTGTTTTTATCGATTATTCGACAAAGGGGGAGAAACAGGAAGCCTGGAAGGTTTTTAACACTGTTTTTAACGCTGTAACGCTGATCTTTGTTTTAATTGCAGCGATAGGTGTGATTTGTTCTCCTTATATTGTTAAGTTGATCGCGCCATTTTTGCCGGAGCAAACGGCAAACCTAGCCGCCGGGCTGGCTAGGATAATGTTTCCCTTGCTGCTCTTTGCGGGCTGGGCCTCGCTTTTTACCGGTTTGCTAAACGCAAATAACATATTTGGTATACCAGCTTCTTCAAATGCGGTGAATAACGTGGTAATCATCTTAGGTGCTGTAACGCTGGGCAGTTTTTATGGTATACAGGGTTTGGCGGTGGGCACAGTGATGGCTATGGCGGCTATGGCTTTAATTCAAGTGCCCGCCCTTATCGGTGCCGGATACAGGTATAAATTGGCGCTTGAACTAGGGCACCCGGGCTTGAAACAGGTTTTTAGCCTGATCTTGCCTGCTGCGGCAGGGTTAACGGTCAACCAGGCTTATATATTGATAGAGCGGATTTTTGCTTCCGGCATGACCGCCGGGAGCATTTCAGCCCTTAATTTTGCCAATAAATTGGTTCAATATCCAATTAGCCTTTTTGTGCTGCCATTGGGTACTGCGATTTTTCCAACACTTGCTAGGCTGGCGGCAGCAGGAGAGCGCGAAGAATATACTGCTGTTTTAATTAAGTTAATTAAAATTTTAATGCTGGGGATGGTTCCCGCCAGCATCGGCTTGATGGTTTTACGCTATCCGATAGTTAGTTTGCTGTATCAGAATGGGGCCTTTGACCAGCGGGCAACGGGAATGACTGCCGCCGCCTTGCTGTTTTATTCAGTCGGGCTGGTTGGACAGGCTTCCAACGTAATCCTGACAAAAGCCTTTTATTCGTTGCAGGACACCAGGACACCGGTAAAAATTACGCTGGCAACCGTACTGGTTAACCTTGGTCTGAGCATGGTTTTTATCAGGTTCCTACAACATGGCGGACTGGCCCTGGCCGGTTCTTTGGCTTCATTGACCGGTACTGCCTTGTTCATGATCTATCTTGCGAAAAAGGTGGAACCGCTGAAATGGAATGGTTTGATTAGGTTTACCCTGTCTGTGTTGGCCGCCTCTGCGCTAATGGCCGCGGCGAGCTATGGTGTCAGTGCCTTTTTGACCGGTTTATCCGGCCTGCATGGTAAACTTGGCCTGGCTGTTCAGGTTGGCACTGCAGTTGCGGTGGGTATAGCGGTGTTTACAGCTGCCGCATTGGTTCTCAGGATCGAGGAATTATATACTATGCGAGAATATCTAAAGGCAGCTTTTACCGGCCGGAATTCTAAAGGTTAGTTAATTTAACCAAATTCAAATATGAACCTTTGCGGAACAGTGGGCATACCTTGGGTGTAAGGGGGTGCCGGGTATGTTGTTTAAAATATCCGAACTGGGTCTTAAGGAAACGGTAAACATGGTGGACGGCGCGAAAATGGGGGCGGTGAAAGACGTTTATATTGACTTGGAGACCGGAAAAGTGCTCTCGCTGGTGCTTTCGAGCGGCAGAAAATATTTCGGGCTTATTCCAGCCGGAAAAGATGTGGAAGTACAGTGGGAAAGAATTAGAAAGATCGGTATTCATACCGTATTGGTTGAGGTAGAACCTCAAAATGAGTGATATCGTTTCAACGTTGCTACATGTCGATATTTGTTGACATTTTTCTTCGGTTGTTGTTAAAATGTACTGTAGTTTCCGGTTTATGATCAAGACGGAGGAAGTGCCTGTGAAGCTGATGTAAACCTCTGATCCGGAGGTTAATTTTATGTTTGGGGCTTGTACTATGATAAGGGGTGATAATGATGGCCAGGCGGTTATTTACTTCTGAATCAGTCACTGAAGGACACCCGGATAAGATAGCCGACCAGATATCTGATGCGGTTCTTGACGCGATCTACATGAATGACCCTTTGGCACGGGTAGCGTGCGAAACCCTGGTTACTACAGGCTTGGTTCTGGTGAGCGGTGAGATTACGACCCATTGTTACGTGGATATTCCCAGGGTAGCCCGGGAAACTGTCCGTGAGATCGGTTATACCCGGGCGAAATACGGTTTTGACTGTGATACCTGCGCGGTGATTACTTCTATCGACGAACAGTCAGGTGATATTGCCCAGGGTGTTGACCACGCGCTGGAGACCCGCGACAGCACAGGTGATAATGATGAATTGGATAACACCGGCGCCGGCGACCAGGGGATGATGTTTGGCTATGCCACAAATGAAACGCCGGAATTGATGCCGCTGCCTATATCCCTGGCCCACAGCCTGGCGAAGCGCCTGTCCGTAGTCCGGAAGAGCGGGTTGGTTCCCTACCTCCGGCCAGACGGAAAAACCCAGGTGACAGTGGAATATGAAGACGGCCGCCCGGTAAGGGTGGACAGTGTGGTGATCGGCACCCAGCACGATTCTAAAGTAACCCTGGAGGAGATCCGCAAGGATATGCTGGAACAGGTAATCAAACCAGTTGTTCCAGGTGAGTTGCTGGACAATTCAACCCGGTACCTGGTCAACGCTACGGGCCGTTTTGTTATCGGCGGGCCGCAGGGGGATACCGGCTTAACAGGAAGAAAAATAATTGTGGACACATACGGGGGAATGGCCCGTCACGGAGGCGGCGCCTTCTCGGGCAAAGATCCTACTAAGGTAGACCGCTCAGCCAGTTATGCCGCCCGGTATGTTGCTAAAAACATCGTAGCAGCCGGTTTGGCGGACAAATGTGAGCTGCAAATCGCCTATGTAATTGGAGTAGCTCATCCGGTTTCGATTTTAGTGGATACATTTGGCACAGGCAAGATAGACGATCAGACTCTGGTTAAACTGGTGGGCAGCCACTTTGATCTGCGCCCGGCAGCCATCATCAAAGGGCTGGACCTGCGACGGCCGATTTACAAGCAAGTGGCCGCATACGGACATTTCGGCAGAAACGACCTCGACCTGCCCTGGGAACGCACCGATAAGGCCGAAGCTCTCAGGCGGGACGCCGGTTTGAAATAACACCTGTTTCGAGTAGTAGAGTTTGGGAAGTTTAAATATTAGATCAAAAAAGTAGCCTCAATAGGCTACTTTTTTGTTGCTTACATAGCGGCTGAACATGAGCCGCGTTGTATACCCAAAGGTCATTAACAGCGAATTGTTCTTTTTCTAATCACCCCTGGCCTATATGCCGCATATGGTGCAATAAAGGCCGGGGGTGAAAAATGTGAGCTTGCTTTTTATATCATTGCTGATGCTGGCCGCAGGGTGCTTTATTTATCTTGTCGTAAATTATTACACCGTTCACAAGAACACAAGCATGGTGATTATCGTTGTCAAGGATCAGGAGCCATGGGTGGAGGGTTTTATTCGTAAAGTCTTTTACCTGATTAGAAACACGCCATGGATTAGCATACAGGTAATAGACGATGGTTCATGTGACTGTACGCTGAAAATACTGAAACGTTTACAAAGGCGGTATTATTTTGAATTGTTGTGCGTAAAGGCTGGGGAGATCATGGAATTAAGCGGGGGCGCCAACAGGTTTTCAAACATAAAGCAGTATGACGTCAGAGGTTTAACCGGTAAGGACCTGCTGCGCGCACCTTTATTTTTTCGTCTGTCTGCTGACGGCGCAGGTAATTTCAACGCTTTGTCGAAATAATGCGTTGAGGTGGAATCAGCTTGCGACCGAAAGGCTTTGTTCACATCCTTTATATATGGCTTGTAGTCGGTCTGGCCGCCTGGCAGTTGTATCTTCTTATCCCGGCTCTGGATATGGACCGGCTGCGGGAATTGCTGTCTATCGTCCTCCTTGGCGTACTGGCCGAGTGGCTGGCGGTTTCTTTTCCGCACGGGCAACTTTCGGGCAGCTTCGCCCTGGTATTATCAACTTATTTAATCTTTGGTCCGGCTGCGACCGCCTGGGTTTCCGGCCTGTCAACGCTTTTCGGTCAGGGGATAGCTAACCGGGGCAATCCAGCGCGCACAACAGTGTTCAACGCTGGTCAGTATGTATTGGCCGCTGTCGCGGCCGGCCATATTTATCAGTTGTGCGGCGGTAGGCCGGGTTGGTCAGGTTTTGCGGCTATTTTTCCATTGGCTGCTTTCACTGTCAGTTATCTAATAATCAATCACTTGCTGATTTATTTTTACCTGTTGCCAAAGAGGCGTCATTATCCTGGTCCAGCTTGGCTGGACGCGGTAAAGTGGGACAGTCTGACCTATCTGCTTACTGTTCCCCTGGGGCTCTTAATTGCCATGATCTATGTATATACAGGCATAACCGGTATCATGCTGCTCTTTTCTTCAGTGTTGGCAATTCAGTTAATCATGCGTCATTATATTCACCTGCACGTGGCTAATCGGGAACTGAAAGCTTTCTATGATGTGGCTACTTTTTTAGAAAAGAATCCGGATCTTGGCGAGTTGTTAAATTTTATCCTAAGAAGTGCGAGAAAAGTTTTTCCTTACCATTCAGGAGTGGCTTACCTGCGTTCCGGTGAAAGAGATGCATTCGCGCCCGTTGCGGCAACCGGGCCGTATTCCAAAGAGCTTAAAAGAACCATTGTATATAGAGGTGAAGGAATCGCCGGCTGCTCTATATTGGATAGAAAGCCTGAAATAATATCAAATTGCAGACTTGATCCCCGTACCAGGAATGAAGCCGGTTTGTGCCAGGTAATGCGCTCGCTGTTAATCATTCCATTATTATCTGGTGAGGATGATTTAGGAGTTATTGTGCTGGGCGATCAAAGACCGATGGCTTTTGATGAGAAACACCTGCACATTATGGCCGTGCTTGGTGGACAAGCAGCCTTAACCGTGGGAAAATCAGTACTCGCCAGCCGTTTGGAACATGCCGCGTCACTGGATGTGTTAACGGGACTGTTAAATTCCGGCGTTTTTTTTCAAGCCGCGTCTGAGATATGCGAAGCAGCCGTTGAGAACGGTGCTTTGCTTGGACTGATGCTCATCGACACAGACCGGTTTAAGAATTTTAATGACCGCTATGGCCGGGCAGCGGGGGACGATATGCTGGCTGAACTGGCTGGGATCGTTAAAGGTGTAACGCGCGGGGATGACTTAGCCGCGCATTACGGCGGAGATGAATTTGCCGTAATCCTGCCGGGTGCCGGTGGCCGTCGCCTGCTGGATATCGCAGACAGTTTAAGTAACGAAATAAGGGAGCACTATTTTCTTAGAAGGGCCGGGAGGCAGGCGAGAATCACAGTCAGTATAGGAGTGGCGGAACTTCCACGGGACGCCGGTGACGCGGCGGGCTTGTTCAAAGCCGCGCAGCGCGCCTTGGATAAGGCTAAAAAGGAAGGCGGGAATAAAGTCGTATCCGCCGCCGCGTCAATCATAGGGTTGTCCTGAGATTAAGGGGGTGCCAGATGATTTCAACGCTGTGGGAAAGTCTGCTTGATTTGCTTTTTCCGCCGCGACCGGGATGCCCTTTTTGCGGCGCTCCCGGTTCAGGGACTGAAGTTTGTTGCACCTGTCTTTCGACAATTAGCGGGTACCGCCTGGAGCCCCATTGCTGTTTATGCGGCCGCTTGCCGGAAAAGATGGCGCCGAGCGCCCCGGATGGTTATTATCTGTGCAGTGAATGCCGGAGACACGGCTGGCCTTTTGTACTAGCCCGTGCGGCGGGGCCTTACGAGGGAATCTTAAAAGAGGTTATCCACCGGTTTAAATATGGTGGCAGCCGCCGGCTGGCTGTGCCGCTGGCCGCGCTTATGGTTGAGGTGTTGCTGTCAGAAACCTTATATGCCAATATAGATCTTGTGCTACCCGTGCCTCTCACGTATAACAAGCTGCGCCGCAGAGGTTTTAATCAGGCTGGCTTATTGGCGAAGGAAATCGGAAGCGGGTTGAAAATACCGGTGAGCGGCAGCGTTTTGGTCAAAATTACCGATACACCTTCCCAGACCGGATTATCCAGGGCGGCGCGGGAAATTAACTTAAAAAACGTCTTTAAAGTAACAGATGCGCGATATCTTCAAGGTAAAAATATCTTAATTGTTGATGATGTTTTTACTACCGGTAGTACAATGTCGTCTGCCGCCGCAGTAGTCAAACGAGCCGGAGCGGTACAGGTGTTCGTTGTTACGGCTGCCACCGGCCGGTGTTCTTAATATTCTACAAAAAACGTGCCAATAAATAACATAAATTGACATTATTTTATCGAAGAAGAACAGTTACCCACACTTTAACAGCTGATTTTATTAGTTATTAACAGACTTATCAACATTATCAACAGAAACTTCTAAACAAATAACTTTCAGCAAGGTTTTTTTCGACAAAGTGAGGTATATGTACAGTAGTGGGATGTTATGAAAGACTTGACAATCCCATGACCCTATGTTAACATGGCTGTACGTGAGCTAAAGAAACACGGAATTAAGTTTTCTAGGAGGTATGTCTGTGTTAGGTAAGGTTAAGTGGTTTAATCAAGAAAAAGGTTACGGGTTTATTGAGAGAGAAGACGGCGGAGATGTATTCGTCCATTTTTCCGCGATTCAGGAAGAAGGTTTTAAGACTTTGAATGAAGGACAAAAGGTTGAATTCGATATTGTCGAAGGCGCCCGGGGTCCTCAGGCGGCCAACGTTTTGAAATTATAAATTTGCTTTAATAAAATAATTTCTTCGTTTTACCCCAGCAAGTCTGGGGTTTTTACTTATCATTGAATGTAATTTTGTTCTGCTGCAGATATAAATATAGCAGGAATTTTCGCCGTTTTGGGGAATAATGTATTTAAGACATTGAAAAGGGGGTTGTTTTATGAAGGTGCAAGTACGCGGTAGGAACATTGAAGTAACGGATGCATTAAAAGATTATATCGCAAAGCGCGTCGGCAAACTGGATCGATATATAGACAACCTCGGCGATGCTCAGGTGACAATGACTGTTGAGAAAGATTCCCACCGCATTGAAGTAACCATACCGGTTAACGGGATGATCTTGAGGGGTGAAGAAAGCACCGGAGACATGTATACTTCTACCGACCTGGTGGTGGAGAAGCTTGAGAAGCAGATTCAAAAATACAAGGGTAAACTGCAAAAACGGGGTATCCGAGTAATGAATGTGCAGAAACCTTCTGCTCCTGACGAAACTGAAGAGGAAGCGCCTAAGCTGGTTAAGACCAAGCGTTTCGCGATCAAACCGATGCCGGTGGAGGAAGCTGTTCTCCAGATGAACTTGCTTGGGCATAACTTTTTTGTATTCTCCAACGCTGAAACCGAGCAAGTCAATGTGGTTTACAAACGAAAGGACGGAAATTTCGGGATTATCGAGCCGGAGTTCTAATTTTATAAAAATTTAATTATGATATGACAGAGCGCCTCAACAGGGGCGCTCATTATTTGGAATTAAATACTATAATTGACGGTTTGGATAATAATCAAGTATAATAATTTGATATAAATGATGAGATGTAGCTACTCATGAGTCAAGAGCCGGAAGTCTGGAATCAGAATGAGAGAATGGTTTATCGTCTCGAAATATTCTGAATACTGACTACTGACTACTGACTACTGACTACTGAATAATGAGGTGATATAGAGTGCTCGGGTTTATTAAGGATTGGCTTGATGATAACGCCCGTGAAGTAAAGAAGCTGCAGCAGGTTGTTAATAAAATCAATAGCCTGGAACCAAAGATGTCCGCGATGCCGGAAGAAGAATTAAAAAATATGACTGTGGTTTTTCGCGAGCGCTTGGAACAGGGACAAACCTTGGATGATATCCTGCCGGAGGCATTTGCCGTTGTCAGGGAGGTTTCCCGGCGGGTATTGGGAATGAGGCATTTTGACGTGCAGTTGCTGGGTGGCATTGTGCTGCACCAGGGCCGTATAGCCGAGATGAAAACAGGCGAAGGTAAAACCCTGGTGGCCACTTTGCCGGTTTACCTGAATGCCCTCACCGGCAAAGGAGTTCATGTAATAACGGTAAATGACTACCTGGCCCGCCGTGACAGTGAGTGGATGGGCCAGATTTACAGCTACCTCGGTTTAAACGTGGGTTTGGTGCTGCACGGCCTGGAGTGGGAGGACCGCAGGCGGGCTTACCGCTCCGACATTACTTACGGCACGAATAATGAGTTTGGTTTTGATTACCTGCGGGACAACATGGCCCAGCATCCCGACCAATTGGTGCAGCGTGAGCTGAATTACGCCATCGTGGATGAAGTGGACAGCATTTTAATTGACGAGGCCAGGACCCCGTTGATTATTTCCGGACAAGCGGAGAAGTCTACCGACTTGTACTTTACTTTCGCTAAAGTGGTTCCCCGGCTGATCAGGGAAACCGATTATAATGTCGACGAAAAAGCGCACACTGTGGCCATTACTGAGTCGGGAGTGGCTAAAGTAGAAAAAATGATTAGTGTTGAAAACCTGTATGACGATAAAAACATTGAGCTCGCCCACCATTTGAACCAGGCCCTGAAAGCCTACGGGCTGATGAAACGGGACCGGGACTATGTGGTGAAGGACGGGCAGGTGATCATCGTTGATGAGTTTACCGGCCGGTTGATGTTCGGCAGGCGCTATAGCGACGGTTTGCACCAGGCCATCGAGGCCAAAGAGGGAGTCAAGATCGAGCGGGAGTCTCAGACTCTTGCCACCATTACTTTTCAAAACTACTTCCGGATGTATGACAAACTGGCGGGTATGACCGGAACGGCGGCAACCGAGGAGCAGGAATTTAAAAAAATTTACGATTTAGATGTGGTAGTGATACCCAGCAACAAACCGATGATCCGCAAAGATTTGCCGGATGTTATTTATAAAACAGAACAGGCCAAATTTTCCGCGGTTGTTGAAGAAATCGCAGCCAGGCATGACAAGAGACAACCTGTGCTGGTCGGCACGATATCTATTGAAAAATCAGAAATCCTCAGCAACATGCTCCGCCGGAGAGGCATTGCCCATCAGGTGTTAAATGCCAAATACCACGACAAAGAGGCCGAGATTGTGGCGCAAGCCGGGCGTGCGGGAGCGGTGACCATTGCTACCAACATGGCTGGCCGCGGTACCGACATCCTGCTTGGAGGCAATCCGGAATTTCTGACGCGGTATGAACTGCGCAAGCAAGGCCATGAGTTTGAAGCTGCCGGAGAGATTACCTCTGTAGCTGCCGGTGCGGACGATACCGTTTATAGGGCGCTGCTGGAAAAATACCGTGCCCAATCAGAGGAAGAAAGACGTCTTGTTGTTGAGCAAGGCGGGCTGCACATCATGGGTACTGAACGGCACGAAAGCAGGCGTATTGACAACCAGCTCCGGGGGCGCTGCGGCCGTCAGGGCGACCCTGGCTCGACCCAGTTTTACAGTTCCCTGGAAGATGATCTGCTGCGGCTTTTCGGTTCCGAAAACATTTCAGGCATTATGGACCGGTTGGGGATTGAAGAAGATATGCCGATCGAGCATGGAATGATTACCAGATCTATTGAAACTGCCCAAAAAAGGGTGGAAAACCGTAACTTCGATATCCGCAAGCACGTGCTCCAGTACGATGATGTAATGAACCAGCAGCGTGAATTGATCTACAGGCAGCGCCGCCAGGTGCTTACAGGGGGCAATCTTAAAGAGAATATTATGGAAATGATCGGCGCTGCAGTTGAGCGGGCCGTAGCCACTTATGCTCCGGAAGGGGTTTACCCCGAAGAATGGGATTTGAAAGGGCTGCTGGAATACTCTGAGCAAATTTTCCTGCCGAATTCCGGATTGTCGCCGGAAGACCTGGAAGGTATGGGACGCAATGAATTGCAGTCCTTCCTGGTTGAGCGCTCAAGCGAGATGTACGAAGCCAGGGAACAAGAACTGGGCGGGGAAATGATGCGGGAGATCGAACGGGTGGTTATGCTCCGCATTGTTGATGAGAAATGGATGGATCACCTTGACGCCATGGATCAACTCCGGGAGGGCATTGGTCTGCGGGCGTACGGCCAGAAAGACCCTCTGGTGGAGTATAAGTTTGAAGGATATGAAATGTTTCAGAATATGATTGACTCCATCCAGGACGATGTGGTGCGTTACATTTTCCGTGTGAATGTGGTCCAGCCGGAACAGCGGCAAAAACGGCAGGTTATAGAAAACCGCTATGCTGAGGAAGGTCCGAAACAACCGGTGCGCAGGGAGAATAAGGTGGGGCGCAATTCGCCCTGTCCGTGCGGCAGCGGCAAAAAGTATAAGAAGTGCTGTGGCAGGGCGGAAGCAGTCTAGATGATCAGGAGTCAGAATTCAGGAGTCAGAATGAGGGAATGGTTTATCGTCTCGAAGTATTCTGAATTCTGACTACCTAAATAAAATAATTTAGAAAATGGTGAGAGAATGTTTATCGAACTGAAGCGAGAAATTGAGCCTATCGGCAAACGAATGGAAGATTTGAGGGTTTCTCTTTGACATAATAAAAAAAGAAGAAGAAATATCTTTATTAGAAAAGCAAATGCTTGAACCAGGTTTCTGGAATGATCAGGAAAACGCTCAGAAAATTACCCAGCGGGTGGCTATTCTCAGGGATAAGGTTTTATTTTTCCACGAACTGGCTAGGGAATTTGAGGATCTGGAGGTTCTGGCTGAACTGGGTGAAGATGAGGAAGACGAAGAAATTGCCGCTGAAGTGAAGGAAGGATTGACAACCCTCAACCGGAAAGTGACAGATTTGGAGCTGGCCGTCCTTTTAAACGGGCCGTATGACCAGGGCAACGCGATTATTTCTCTTCATGCCGGCGCGGGCGGCACGGAAGCCCAGGACTGGGTCGATATGCTGATTAGAATGTATACCAGATGGGCGGAACGCCACAAGTTTAAGATTGATGTTCTTGACATGCTGCCGGGCGACGAGGCGGGCACCAAGAGCGCAACCCTTGAGGTGGTTGGTCCTAATGCCTATGGCTACCTCTGCTCTGAAAAAGGAGTGCACCGTCTGGTCCGTATTTCGCCTTTCGACGCCGCCGGCCGCAGGCATACATCCTTTGCGTCCCTGGACGTGCTTCCTGAAGTAGAAAATGATGTGGACGTGCAAATCAGCCAGGATGATCTGAAAATCGATACTTTTCGCTCAAGCGGGGCTGGAGGTCAGCATATCAATAAAACGGACTCTGCAGTCCGCATTACCCACATACCCACAGGTATTGTAGTAACATGTCAGAATGAGCGCTCACAGATATCAAACCGTCTGGCTGCAATGAAAATGCTCCAGGCAAAGCTGATAGATCTTGAATTGCAAAAGAAAGAAGCCGAACTAGCCGCCCTGCGGGGCAATCAGCAAGAAATCGCGTGGGGCAGCCAGATTCGCTCGTACATCTTTCACCCATACAGCCTGGTTAAAGACCACCGCACCAATGAGGAAAACGGAAATATCAACGCGGTCATGGATGGGGAAATCGACGCGTTTATTGCCGCTTATTTAAAGGATAAAGCGCGGAAGCTAAATGGGTAAGCATATATGTATGGTTATCAAGATTCTACAGGTGTATGACGTGGCGCTTACCCAACGGGCTCATGTTCGTCCTTTAAAATTGTTTGAGCCGTGATATAATATCAAGTTTCTTTACCGTTGCTATAAAAGGTAGCGGTTTTTTATTTTTAGAGTTCTTAATGTGATCAATTTCGACACCAGGGAAGGAATTTACGTCAAGAAAAAGAATACTAATTTTGGTGCGTATTTTATAGCCTCGTAATGTTCTGGACAACATAGTTATACGCAATAGATTCATGGTAATCCCGGAGTGTCACAAAATGCGTTTAAAATTTATCCAGGAAATTATCGGGGTGAGCGCCGGTGTCATTTTAACCGCCATGGGTCTGGATATGTTCCTCATCCCTAATAAGATTGCCGCCGGGGGAGTCAGCGGCATTGCCACTATCCTGCACTATTTGATCAATGTTCCTGTTGGAGCGGCTATGCTTGTTTTGAATGTCCCTCTGTTCGCTGCGGCAATTTACCGCCTGGGATTGCAATTCGGCTTTCGTTCACTTTACGGAACCTTAACCCTTTCCCTGGCGGTTGACGCGCTTGTGCCTTTATTGCCCGTTCCCACGCATGACCTATTGCTGGCCTGTTTGTTCGGCGGAGTGCTGGTCGGGCTGGGACTTGGGCTTGTTTTTAAGTATAATGGCACAACCGGGGGGACCGACTTGCTGGCGGCTATATTACGCACATATACGGGGGTAAATATCGGGCAGTTGCTCTTCCTGGTAGATGCCACGGTAGTGATTACCGCCGGTTATGTTTTTGAGTCGGCGGAACTGTCGATGTACGCGCTGATCACCATTTTTGTTACCGCCTGGCTGATTGATCTGGTTCAGGAAGGGTTTAGTTACACCAAGGCTTTTTTAATAATATCCAACCGTCCGGCGGAAATATCCGCCGCGATTGTGGAAGGATTGAACCGGGGCGCTACTGCCTGGCCGGCGCGCGGTGTGTATACAGGTGTCGATAAAGAGGTTCTCCTTTCGGTAGTAAACCGGTCGGAAGTGTCCCGTCTGAAAGAAATTATTTATCAAGTTGATCCTCATGCTTTCGTAATCCTGGCGGATGTGCACGAGGTGCTCGGGGAAGGTTTCAAAGAGTATAAGTAAATGACACGGGGGTTATGGGATGGGGGAAATTGAATTACTGAAGAGCAAGGCAAAAGAGATTAGAAAAAACATAATTAATATGTTGGGGGAGGCTGGTTCGGGGCACCCGGGCGGGTCCCTGTCTTCAGCCGATATCGTCGCCGTGTTATATTTCCATGAGTTGCGCCTCGACCCCAACCGGCCGGATTGGCCCGACCGCGACCGTTTTGTACTCTCCAAGGGGCACGCTGCTCCAGTTTTGTATGCTGCCCTGGCCGGGAGAGGGTTTTTCCCGGAGGAGGAGTTGATGACACTACGCAAGTTGGGCAGCCGGCTGCAAGGTCATCCGGATATGCGCAAGGCGCCCGGTGTGGATATGTCCACCGGTTCACTGGGGCAGGGTTTGTCCGCCGCCAATGGCATGGCCTTGGCTGCCCGGCTGGATAAAAAGAATTACCGTGTTTACGCGCTGCTTGGAGACGGCGAACTAGATGAAGGAATGGTCTGGGAAGCAGCCATGGCGTCCGCTCATTACAAGCTGGATAACTTGACAGCCTTTGTCGACCATAACGGCTTACAGATTGACGGCCCGATAACCGAGGTAATGTCACCTGAGCCGGTAGCGGATAAATGGCGCGCTTTTGGTTGGCATGTGCTAGATATTGACGGTCATGACATCAAACAAATTATAGATGCGCTGGACGAAGCAAAAACGATCAAAGGCAAACCCACCATGATCGTTGCCAAAACTGTCAAAGGCAAGGGCGTATCCTTTATGGAAAACCAGGTCGGCTGGCACGGTACGGCGCCGAAACCTGGCGAAGTGGAAAAGGCCCTGGCGGAATTGGATTCAGATTTGCGTCTTTGAGAGGGGTAAAGTCAATGAGTAAAAAAATAGCGACCAGGGAGGCTTATGGGGAAGCGCTGCTGCAATTGGGCAGGGAGAATCCGGACGTAGTGGCGCTTGACGCCGACTTGGCGAAATCCACAAAAACTTTTGATTTTGGGAAAGTCTTTCCCGAACGTTTTTTTGATATGGGAGTGGCTGAGCAAAATATGATCGGCACTGCCGCCGGCCTCGCCGCGGCGGGTAAAATTCCTTTCTGCAGTTCTTTTGCCATTTTTGCGTCAGGCCGGGCTTTCGAGCAGGTGCGCAACAGCGTGGCTTACTCCGCGCTGAATGTTAAGATCGGGGCCAGCCATGCCGGAATTACCGTTGGCGAGGACGGCGGCTCGCACCAGTCGGTGGAAGACATTGCGATCATGCGGGTGTTGCCGAATATGACGGTATTTGTGCCCGCCGACGCGGTTGAAACAGCGGGGGCGGTCAGGGCGGCGGCGGCCATCAATGGGCCGGTTTATATCCGCCTGGGGCGGGCCGGGGTCCCGGTGCTGCACGGCTCTGACTTTAAGTTTGAGCCGGGAAAAGCGGTAGTGCTGCGGGAAGGAAAGGACGCCACCATCATTGCCACCGGGATCATGGTTACGGCTGCCATGGAAGCGGCGGACTATCTGGCGGAAAAGGGCGTCAAAGCCGGGGTTCTGGATGTTCATACAATCAAGCCTCTCGACGTGGATGCTATTGCCAGGGTTGCCAGGGATACCGGCGCGCTGGTTACCGCCGAGGAACATAGCGTTATCGGCGGCCTGGGCGGGGCTGTGGCTGAAGCGCTTGCCGAAAACTGTCCTGTTCCAATGAAACGGGTAGGCATCATGGACAAGTTCGGTACTTCCGGGACCCCGGATGAGTTGCTGAAAAACTATGGCCTTACATCCGATTCTATCGCTAAAGCGGTGGAAGAGGTAATTGCGAGAAAATGATAGATGTTTGCTGAAGTATATCATAATAAAAGTCCTTATCTGGCTAAGTGAACTAAACCCGGTTAATTGTACAAAATTTAAAACCCGATAGTAAATTCTAAGAGTTTACATGGTTTGACATAAATTTACACGAGTTGGCACCGTTTTTTGTAAGGTGTCAACTTTATTTTTAGCAGAATCCGGTCACAATTATCATTTTAAGATTGTTTCCATGAATTATTTCCCTATGAAGGATTTCAAGTTAATTTATTGAATTATGATATTGGGCAATTCTACCTTAATTCATGCGTATCAGGAATTATATCTTAATAACAAGTTTTAAGGTAACAAAAGCTTAAAGTTATGAAGAATTTTTAGAAAGGAGAAAGCGTCATAACAACATTGTATCGAAGCAGACTAGGAATTAGGCTTACTGTTTGCATATTATTAGTAATTTTTTTGATATGCGCAAGTCCGGTGCCGTATGCTTCTGCCGTAGGCGAAATAGCTGTCCAGCCGGACAAACCTCTATTTACCGATTTGGCGGAAACAAGCCCGCTTTACCCCTACGTGCGTTACCTGGCTGAAAAAGGTATCATCAGCGGGTTTCCCGATGGTACCTTCCGCCCCACCGAAAGTCTTACCCGCGCACAGGCCGCTAAAGTGATGGTTTTAACCAAGAATCTCTCCGAGGTTAAGGAAATATCTCCAACTTACCAAGACGTGCCTGCAGACCACTGGGCCTTCGGGGTGATCGAGGCTGCGACTAAAGCGGGTCTGTTTACGGGATACCCGGACGGAACCTTTAACCCGGACGGCGTAATCACCCGGGCAGAGGCAATAGCCCTCCTGTTCAGGCTTTCCGGAGGAGCACTTTCTGACAAAAAGGTGGAAATCGGAGATGTTGCCACCGGTCACTGGGCCTACCGGCAGGTAGCGACCGCGATCGAGGCCGGCCTGGTGGAGCTGCCTTCCGACAAACTTTTTCAACCTGATCTCGCTTTTCGCCGAGGCGATTTAGCTCGGAGCTTGAGCGCTATGATCACTATAGGCCCAGATCTTCGCACCGCCGCTCTTACTGGTAAGCTGACAGTCAAGAAAGGAAAAGTAACCTTTACCACTGGAGACGGTGTTTCCCATGAAGTTGGTGGAGAGGAACAAATAAGCGCCGGGACTAAGGTTGCCACCGATAATCAGGGTAAGGCCGAAATCACATTCGATGACGGTAGCGGCATGCTCCTTGAAGCCAACACAATAATAGAGATTACTAAAGCCGAAGGTTTCACTTATATGCGCCAGGATGGTTCACCCGGCGTGGCCGTAGACAAGCTGGTAGTAAAGCTGAAGCAGGGCAATATCTTTGGTGCCCTGGCTAGCCGTTACGATAACCCGGCCCAAACCACGGGAGAGAAAAAGACCGCCTTTTTTGACAAAGTTGAAAAACATACCCTGGTTCTGGCTTCAACCGAAATGCCGCCGGGCCTGTCCGGTATACTTATAGCGGAAGGTGGGAGCGCTAGCGGAGGAAGTGAAGAAATACCCTGGTGGAACGAGCCGTACGCCGAACGTGAGCGGGTGGTTGTGGACATGCCTTGGGGTGTTGCCGCCATCCGGGGCACCTTCTGGATGAACCAAGTGAGCGCCGGCGGGCAGAGCACATCATTAATTACCGGACACGCGGTTGTAACCTCGGGAGGTCAGACTGTTAGCGTAACCGCCGGTCAATCCACTGTGATCACATCTCAAAATGCGCCGCCGACACCTCCGGCAGCACTGACACAAAATCAAGTACAAGCTTGGGCTGCGGTGGAGAAATTCGTTAATGAGCGCGCCCAAGAGATCCAGAACAATATTCCGCCGCCCCCGGCCCCGGTTGTTTTGCCGCCCGAAATGCCGGTGGAGCAGTCACTTGTGACGGTTGGTCAGCAGCAACAAACGGCCAACATCGTCGAAACTGTTAAGCAGTCCTATAACCAGGTAACAGGTAGTGTAAATACTCCCACCGCGACTACTCCTCCTATTAGTAGTGGCGGAAGCAATCCTGTCTTGCTGACCAGGGCAAAGGCGGCGCAATTGTTAGTGGAAAAAATAGGGCTGACGCCTGACTCATCCACAGAAACCTTGTTTACCGACGTTCCGCTTAACCACTCGGCGGCAGGTTATATATATGTTTCAATGAAAAATGGTTGGCTCATTGGTTATCCGGACGGCAGTTTTCATCCTGAAGGCCGGGTTACCAGGGCGGAATTAGCCACGTTATTGTGTAAAATTTTCGCTTTTCCCTCATACGTACCGGCTACGCCTACTTTTTCGGATATATCCATGCATTGGGCGAAGACATTTATTGAGAAGTTGGCTAATAAAGGAATAATAAACGGCTATCCGGATGGGACATTCAGGCCCGATGATTATATCACCGAGAATGACGCAGGTACTGTTTTATCAAGAATTAACGTGGCAGCATATACTTGGAGCGTCGAAACTGTGGACAGCGCGGGGGACGTGGGCAACTATAACTCTATGTCGCTGGACGCCGCAAATAATCCGCACATCAGTTATTACGACTACTATGACGCGACCAACGGCGATCTAAAATATGCGCGCTGGGATGGCACAACCTGGCTTAATGAGATGGTGGACGGCAGTGTATGTAACGTTGGCGAGTATACATCGTTAGCACTGGATACTTCCTATTATCCCTGTATCAGCTATTATGACGCGACCAATGGTGATTTGAAGTATGCCCACTGGAATGGCACTGCCTGGCAAAAAGAGACTGTGGACGGCAGTGTTTATGATGTGGGTAAATACACATCTTTAGCCCTGGATTCTGCGGGCTATCCCCGTATAGGGTATTATGACGCAACCCACGGAGATCTCAAGTACGCGTACTGGAATGGTACTGCCTGGCAAAATGAGACTGTGGACGGCAGCGTATATAACGTTGGCGAGTATGTCTCTTTAGCCCTGGATACTGCGGGCTACCCTCACATCTGTTATCGTGATGTTGATAACGGCTGCCTGAAATACGCCTATAAGGACGGTTCCGGTTGGCACACGGAGATTGTAGACGGAAGTGTGGATGATTGTGTTGGTTGGTACTCAACAATCGCTATTGACGCGGCTAGCCATCCTCATATAGGTTATTATGATATGACCAACGGTGATTTAAAATACGCGTACAAAGACGGGTCGGGCTGGCATGTGGAAATTGTGGACAGCGCAGGTACGGTGGGATGGAGCACTTCACTGGTATTAGATTCCGATGGTTGTCCTCATCTTAGCTACGATAGTTGTGATAGTCTAGAAATAAAATATGCTTACAAGAACTCATCGGGCTGGCATATTGAAACCGTAACATCAATAAATTCATCCAGTGAGAGTACATCGATAGCTCTAGATTCTTATGGCCACCCCCGTATCAGCTTTTATGACACCTTTTTAGATGATCTAATATACATTACCAGGCAATGGTAATGATAAGTTAAGTATTATATGTTGAGGCTGTGTCAAAAGTTCAAAATACTAAATCTCATAATGATTCAAAAAGACATCCCGTATCACTATCAAAGTGGTACGGGATTGTTATATAAATCATGATTTTGGGCCCATTGCCGGGACAAAAATTCTTTAAAATTTACTTTTCATAGCCCCTTTAGATATCTATTGTTTGTACCAGAGATGTAGACAAATAATGATATCTAATTTTTTTGTTCATAAGCCGATATAAGGGATTTTTTATCGGTCGGGATATTTCACCGGTGCCGATGATTTCAAAGGGGGATTATGCAAATAATCGTAAGTGTGGGAGGATTTTACGCTAAACTTGTCGAATGTAACCCCAACTTGTTTTATGTCGTATAGTTTTATAAGCGGGGTGGGTGTTTGATTAATTTTTATAATGTCACCAAAATCTATCCCGGCAATGTCAAAGCTTTATCTGATGTCACTCTCCAAATCCGCAAAGGTGAGTTTGTCTTTCTGGTAGGCCCCAGCGGGGCCGGGAAGTCAACATTAACCAAGTTGATTTACCGGGAGGAGCTTCCAAATCGCGGCCAGGTAATCTTTAACGGGAAAAATGTCGCCCGTATGCGCCAGCGGGAAATTCCATATCTGCGGCGTTCAATCGGCATGGTTTTTCAAGATTTCCGCTTGTTGCCGCAAAAAACTGTGTTTGAAAATATAGCCTTTGCTATGGAGGTAATCGGGGCGTCCGGCAGGGAAATAAAGAAAGTAGTGCCTAAAGTTCTCAATATGGTCGGCCTGGCCAAGAAGGCCGATGTGTTTCCCGACCATCTCTCCGGCGGCGAGCAGCAACGGGTGAGTGTAGCCCGCGCTATCGTGAATAACCCGTTGTTAATTATCGCCGATGAACCGACCGGCAATCTGGACCCCGACACCTCTCGTGATTTGATGAAATTGTTCTTGGATATAAACCGCAGGGGTACTACCATTATTATGTCCACTCATGCCTGGGATATTGTGGACGCCATGAAGAAACGCGTTGTGGAGTTGGCCGGCGGACTAATTGTGCGGGATGAGAAGGAAGGGACATATCGCTATGAGGCTTAGCACCATCCGGTATTATTTCCGTGAGGCTGTCCAGTCAATTTTGCGCAATAGTTGGCTTTCCGCGGCCTCGGTGGGGGTAGTCGCCGTATCCTTGCTGATCCTGGGCAGTTCCCTGCTGCTGGTGGTAAATGCCGGCCAAATGGCTGCCAACCTGGAATCAAACATAGAAATCAGCCTTTTTTTAAAAGATAATACGACTCCGGCCCAGGTAAAACAAATTGAAGACAAGATTAAAACCATGCCCGATGTCGCTCAGGTTGAATTCGTTACTAAACAGCGGGCTTTGGAGGAAATGAAAAAGAATCTTGGGGATAAGAAAGACATTCTTACCGGCCTGGAGGAAAAAAATCCACTGCCGGATGCCTTCAAAATCAAAACACGTACTGTTGAACAAGTGGCGCCGCTGGCCCGTCAATTAGAAAGTCTGCCTCAAGCGGATCAAGTTCGCTATGGCCAGGGAGTGGTCGAAAACCTGATGGCTTTTAGCCGCTGGGTGCGCACAGCGGGTTTAGTTCTGATGATTTTACTGGGGGTCGCGGCTGTTTTTTTAATAGCCACCACTATTCGTCTTTCTGTCTTTGCCAGGCGCCGGGAAATCGGGATTATGAAGTTCCTCGGAGCGACAAACTGGTTTGTCCGCTTTCCATTTTTGCTTGAAGGAATATTTCTGGGCTTGACCGGCTCGTTGGTGGCGGTTTTCATTATATTTTTCGGTTATTATTCTTTAATCGGCAGTGTTCAAATTTCATTGCCTTTTCTACAACTAGTCAGTGACCGAAATTTAATTATGCCTTTAATGGAGGGATTGCTGCTTTTGGGGCTGTTTATCGGAGCGGCCGGCAGTATGATTTCCATGCGCAAGTTCTTAAAAGCGTAATTGTATTATTGTTGACCTGGAGGTTTGATTAAATGGAATTCAGCTTTTTAAAGAAAAAAATCCTGGCTGGTGTTATGGGCTTGGTTTTTATGGCGGGAGCCATCGGAGCCGCTTATGGTGATGAACTTGAACAACAATTGAACAAAACCAGGGAGCAGTTAAACCAGAAGCAAAACCAAGCCGAGCAGGCGAGGGGTGTGGTCAAGGATTACTCCCAGCAGGTTGCTTCGCTAAATAGTACAATTAGTGATAAGACTCTCCAACTGAACGACCTGGAAAAAAACCTCGGACAGGCCAAAGAAAACTTGCGTAAGACAGAGGCGGAACTGGCGGCAGCCGAAGCTAAACTAAACGATAGCACTGATATATTGAATAAAAGAGTGCGCAACATGTATGAGATGGGCAACGTCAGTTACTTGGAAGTTCTTTTTGAGTCTAAGGATTTCAGTGATTTTGTCAATCGTTTCGAGCTCTTGAAAAGGGTAGTGCAGCAGGATATTTCCATTATAAATCAGGTCAAATCCGATCGCCAGCAAATCAGCAACCGGAAGGCAGACTTGGAAGTGCAGCAGGAACGGTTGGTAGCCATGATTTCTGAGCAAGAAGCCACCCGTAAAGAGTTGCAGGCAAAGCAAAGTGAAAAAAATGCCTTGCTCAAAGAGGCCAGTGCTAACTTGTGGGATATTGAATCGGAAGCTGCCCGTTTAGAGGCTCAGGAGCAGGACATTTTACGCCAGATCGCCGCCAGCCGGCGTTCGAAGTCGCAGCCGCGTTCCACCGGGGGATTTACCTGGCCGGTACCGGGTTATACGGACATTTCCTCTCCATTCGGCATGCGCGTGCACCCCATTTTGGGCACCAGCAAAATGCACAACGGGATTGATATTCCGGCTCCCGAAGGTGCGACCGTGGTAGCCGCCCAGGATGGTGTGGTAATAGATGTAGGTTATATGAGCGGTTATGGCAATATTGTCATGATTGACCACGGCGGCGGCCTGACCACTCTTTATTCGCACCTATCCGCGCAGTTGGTTGGTAACGGGGAGGAAGTGACCAAAGGCCAGGCTGTCGCCAGAGTGGGAAGCACCGGCATGGCAACCGGCCCGCACCTGGATTTTTCTGTGAGGGTGGACGGCGATCCGGTCAACCCGTTAAATTACTTGTAGGGCTGTCTCGGAAAGCAAATTGTTATAAAAATTAAAAGTTGCTTAGAGCAAACTTCCTTGGAATTCCAGCGTTTTGATAAACAAATATAATGTTGTTAATACTAATAAGGGCAGGTTTTTGGTGCTGCCCTTTGAATATTAAATAGGACATATTGTTGAGCTTCATTGGTAATGACTGACAGGTCATCCAAATATCTTTTATTGTACGCCAAACAGAGCGAATGTTATACAAAGATAAAATTATTTTGCTGACGCGGAGGATTTGAGTCTAGCCGCCATAGTATTGTAGTATAATAACGTATGTGTAATAGGACAAGAACGGCAGGTGTGTTTGGCATTGAGTTATTATGATTACGGGGCTGGTTCCAGGAACGGTAGATGGCGTTATATACTGGCAGTGTTTGTATTTATTGTATTTCTGGTGATGGGTGGACTTCTGGCCAGTAATTACCGGAATGTCGGCAATTTGGTCAAGGTCGTCTCCCTGGTGCGAACGCAATATCTATATCCGGTAAGCTCAACCCAGTTGATGGATGGGGCAATTAAAGGCCTTGTCAATTCTCTGAGTGACCCGTATTCGGTTTACCTTGATCCAAAAACATTTTCACATCTTCAAGAGCAGATCAGGGGATCCTTTGGCGGTTTGGGTATTTTAGTGGGTGTAAAAGAACAGTACCTGACAGTGGTGCGAGCCTATCAGGGAACGCCGGCAGCCAGGGAGGGAATAAGAGAAGGCGATGTGATCGCCAGGATTGACGATCGTGACGCGAAAGGCATTGATCTGGACACGGCGATAAACCTGATGCGTGGACCAGTCGGCTCAAAAGTCAATCTCGGCATCAACAGACAGGGAGTGCCGGAGCAGTTGCAATTTACCTTAACCAGAGAGGAAATCAGTGTTCCTACTGTGGAGGGGCGGGCTTTGGAAGGCAACAGCATCGAGCATATTGTTATCAGCCAGTTCACAGAACGTACCGCTGATGAAATAAAAGAAGTATTGGCCAAAGTGAAGACCGAAAAGATAAAAGGGATTATTCTGGACCTCCGGGATAATCCAGGCGGTGAACTCAACTCGGCGGTAGAAGTGGCTAAAAATTTCATTCCAAAAGGGCCGATTGTATATATAGATAACCGTGTGGGTCGCGAGCAAGTTTATGAATCGGAAGGAAAAACAATCCAGCTCCCGTTTGTGGTGTTAATCAACGGGGGGAGCGCAAGCGCTGCTGAAATCCTGGCCGGGGCGGTAAAAGACACCGGTGCGGGAGTTCTGGTCGGGACCAAAACTTTTGGTAAAGGGATTGTTCAAACGGTATTTCGATTGGATGGCGGCGCGGGATTAAAGCTGACTACCGCCCGTTACCTGACGCCGGCCAAGAACGATATCCATGAAAAGGGTATTCAACCTGATATCCTGGTGCAATCCCAGGATGATCGCCTTCATGATGTTCAGCTAGATAAGGCTGTGGAGATCCTTAAGGAGAAAATCGCAATAGCCGGATAGGGAAATTAAGTTTGTTTTTTTAATAGCCGTGGGAAAAGTATCTCCACGGCTTTTTGGATATTGGAGAAGAGCCTTAAAGCATTCGAGGTGAAGCGTTTGTATCCCTTTACGGAGATTATACCCTTAATCCTGAAGTCCTTTCTGCAAGCGTTCATGGACCCCCAATTCTGGCCGGTTTTTTTGTTGATAGTGGGTTTAATCGCTTTGCAGTACCAACGGATGGGTAGATTGAGGGAAAGTTTCTTTCATCAGAAATCCGGCAGGGCTTGGGCGGATGTAATTATGGCGGCGGGCTTTGGGTTGCTGGGCGGCTTGGCGGGAAGCTTCCTGATGGTTTTTATCGGCCTGACCCTTTCCGGTCCGGATCTGATTTATCTTTGGCCGGTGGCCATATTGCTCATGCTGATAAACATGCGTTTTTTATGCTTCGCTTATTCCGGCGGAGTGTTGGCTGTTTCCAGCCTGCTTCTTGGCTTTCCTCAAGTGAATATTCCGCAGATAATGGCCCTGGTCGCCGTGCTGCACATGGTGGAAAGCATTCTGATCCTGGTTAGCGGCCACCTGGGGGCGGCGCCCGCTTTTATTAAAGCGGCTGGCGGGCGGGTGGTCGGCGGTTTTACCCTGCAGCGATTCTGGCCGATACCGCTCGTAGTGCTGGCCGTGGCGGGTACCGGTGCGGTCCAGGGGGTGGTTGAAATGCCGGATTGGTGGCCGTTGATTAAACCCGACGTGCCGGGTGAATTGCACAACCTGGTATTCTACTTGATGCCGGTGGTAGCCGGTTTAGGCTACGGTGACGTGTCGATTGCCAGAAGTCCGGTGGAAAAGAGCCGCCTGTCCGCGCTCCACCTTGGCCTCTATAGTGTAATTTTGTTGATTTTGGCTGTGCTGGCGGAACATAGCCGCGCGGTAACGCTGGCTGCGGCGCTGTTCTCCCCGCTTGGGCACGAGACGGTCATTTATATCAGCAGGAGGATCGAATCTTGTGGTGAGCCGCTGTACGTCCCGCCCGCCAGGGGAGTGAGGGTGCTTGACGTTTCACCGGACATGGCGGCCTGGCGTGCCGGCATACGTTCGGGGGATATCATATTGGCGGTAAATGGCCTGGAGTTGACGGATAAAAATAGTTTTTACCAAATGCAACAGGAGACATTTTTGCCCTTGCTGGTGGATTACTTCAGCCGCGCGGCGGGTGAAAACCGCAGGCGGCTGCTGGTGCCTGCGGGACCGGGGGGTTGGGGTTTGGTGCTTGTACCGGAAGGAAATGAAAACAAATATGTTGAACTTTGGACAACAGGACCGTTAGGACGCTTGCTAAAGGGATTCTGGAGAAAATTTCGAAGTTGACACTTTTAAAATAATGGGGATATAATCAGTTAAAAATAGTCCCATGAGCTGTTCTGCATTAATAACGAGAAAGGCAAGGTGGGAACAAGTTATGTGTGAGGCAAACGCATTTTTAAGAATACCGGGCAAAGAGGACGAGTTGTTTCTGGAGATGGTTGACCGGGTTGTGCCCCGCGATGACGGCTTGCTGTTAGAAGATATATTCGGCAAAAGAAAGATTATCAGAGCTAAAATTGTGGAACTGGCCCTGGTGGATCACAAAATAATCCTGGAAAAAGAACCGCAATGAATGAATATATACGGAACAGGGTGACCATTCCTGTTCCGTAGTTTTTTACTGCCGAACATGAACTGCGTTATGTGCCTAAAGGTTGGACGAAGACGCATGGGGGTTATAAAAGGATTGAATAAAGTCATCTATGAAGACGATTTTGACTTGAGTGAAATCAACAGCCTTGAAGAATTGCAGAACATGGCCGGGAATTGTGCCAGGTGCGGCCTGCGGGGCGGGTGTTCCGGGGTGGTTTTTGGGGAAGGTAATCCGGAGGCCAGGTTAATGTTGATTGGAGAGGGACCGGGAGCGGATGAAGACCGGTTGGGCCGCCCTTTTGTGGGCAAAGCCGGGCAGCTATTGGACAAGATCCTGGCGGCTGTCGGCCTTGAGCGGTTTAAACACGTTTTTATCGCTAATGTGGTTAAGTGCAGGCCCCCCGGCAATAGGGCGCCGCGCCCGAATGAGGCTGAATCATGCCTCCCGTGGCTTTACCGCCAGATTGAACTGATATCCCCCAGGATCATTGTCCTGTTGGGCGGCACCGCTTTACAGAACCTGGTCGAACCCGACGCCAGGATCACTATTATGCGCGGGAAATGGCTGGTAAGCAAAAGCGGGATCAAAATCATGCCTACTTATCACCCGGCCGCGCTCCTAAGAGACACCAGCAAAAAACGCCCTGTATGGGAGGACTTTCAAAAAGTCAGGGATGAGTATTTAAAGTTGTAGGAGCTATTTTACCCGGGACGGCGGGCCAGGCCGTGACCCCTTCTTGTTTAGCTTGTTTTAACAACATCATATAATGCCTTTCTGCCGAGTTAATTTTAAAAATAACATAGTCGGAAAGTTCACCGTCAATATGATTCATTTCCTTTAATGCCTGCTGCCAATCCCGCCGGGCGCTTTCAATGACCGACATTAGGGTGGGTTCGCAGGGCATGTCCGCCCGTTTTTTTATAAGTCCTGAAATTTTCGCCGATAATAATTTTATCACAGACAAGATGTCCATCACCATCACCTCATTATATAAATATGCACATCGAGTGATAAATAGACGGCATGAGCAACAGTGTGATCAAAATAAACACCTGGTTGTCACTGAAAAACACAAATTACATTTGTAATTAATAAAGAATTTTAAATTGAGGGGTGTATTTATAACCCCGTGTGGGAGGGTTTTCAAAAAGTCAGGGATGAGTATTTGAGTTTATAGGGGCATGCGTGCCCGGCTTTATGGGCCAGGCTACAGCCCCTTCTTTTTTGGCCTGGTTTAATAGCGTCATGTAATGCTTTTCCGCTGTGTTTATTTTTAGGATAGCACTATCGACAAGATCACCTTCAGCGTAGTTGAATTCTTGCAGCGCCTGCTGCCAGTCCCGCCGCGCGCCGTCAACAGCCAGCGCCAGTTTGGACGCGTGGGAGCCATCCACCCGCATTCCCGTTAATCCGGCTATTCTCCCTGACAACAGTTTGACAACTGATTTAATATTCATCGGTGTCACCTCATTGTATAAATATGTTTACCCTATTGCAAATAAAACTTCAGCCCCGTAGTCATTATTCACGACATTCAATATTTCAGCATTTTTTACGCATAATAACTTTTAATAAAAATACGGGGTGAAGGCTGTGGGTGACTATAAAATTAAGTATAAATATTTCCCGCTGGTTATCATCATGACAATGGTGCTGACCTTTTTATGTGGTTGCGGCGGGCAAGGACAAGCCCAGAAGAAACCGGTGAGTAATAACGGGAACCGGCAGGAAGTAAAAATTGCGGTAAGTCTGGCTGATCTGGAGAGGGATGGAAATCAAATTTTTAAGAGGACTATGTCCGGGCGCCAAGGGCAAGGCGGACAGAGCGGCGGCCAAAATGATCAGGGCGGCCAGCAGGGTAAGCAAGACCAAAGCCAAAACCAGCAGGCCGGTGAGATGGTGGTGCCGGTGCAAGCCGGCGGTGGGCAGGGCGGTCAGGGAAGCCAGGGCGGTCAAGGCCAGCAAGTGAACATTACCTGGCTCGACGCGAAAAATGATTCTGCCAAGCAAGAAAAGGATCTTGATGATCTGATCAAGCAAAAAGTCAGAGTAGTGATTCTACAACTGGTAGATCCTTCTGCCGGACCCAGACTGGTGCGCAAGCTGGCTCAGGCCAACATCAAAGTGATCGCCCTGGAAACGCTGCCCGCCAATTCTCCGTTGGATGGTTACATCGCCTCAGATCACGCCAGAACCGGGGAACTACAATCCCGCTACCTTCTCAGCGCGGCCCAAGGCCGGTCCGCGCCGCTGAAAGCAGTGGTTTTGCAGGGTGATAAAAACGACCAGGCATCCCGGGAGATTACTTCATCATTGCTGGAAAATCTGAAAGATCAAGCGCAGGTGCAGGTGGTGTTGGTAAAGGACCATCCCGCCGGTGATCCGCAAATGGCCAAAACTACCCTTGAGCAAGCGTTGACGTCCACAAACAACCAAATTGACGCAATTCTTATTACCGATGACCGCATGGGTACGGGAGTGGCAGAGGTGTTGAAAAACCGGGGTTTGAGCAAGCGGATTGTAACTATCGGCGCCGGGGCCGGCAAACAGGCTTCCCAGGCGCTGGCGGCGGGGGAGCATGACGCTGAAGTGGATGTCATGCCCGAACTGATGGCCCAGTATGCTTATGACGCGGCGGTGGGGCTGGCTACCACCGGGCACTGGCAGTATGATAAACAGATCAGAAACGGCGATTTTGACGTGCCTGCCAGGATTACCCCGGTGCGTTTGATTACCAGGAATGAATCATATCTTCTTGAACAGCGCTGGGGCAAGCCGGCGGCGGGACAGGAAGGCGGCCAAGGCGGGCAGCCGGGGCAACGGCAGCAAAGCAGCCAGGATAAAGGACAATCAAGTGATCAGAGCGACCAAAAAAAAGTGGGCGGCGGCCAGGGCGATCAGGGTGGAGGCAAGAAGACAACGTTGCGTGTTACCACCCAGGATGGAAAAACAATGGAGATGCAAATAAACGGTGAAATAAAGAAGATTGAAACTATGGACGGCGCCGGAGGCGGCAAAAGCGATGGCGGCGACCAGGGTCAGGCTGGAAGTGGCGCCGGCGGCCAAGGCGGCAGCGGGAGTTAATCTGGTTATTTGTTGACAATTATGTTAAAATGCAATCTATAGAAAGTTCGCTAAAAACTAATGTATCGGTTCTAAATAGTACGAAAAAGGATGGTTAGTGATGCCGGATAGCTTTGTTCAAAATTTGTTTGCTGAGAGAATCGGGGGCCCGAAGTTTGGTAAGGACACGGTTATTTACAAGTTTGAAAAGATAAAACGCGCGAAAGCGGCAGCCAGAAAAAATCATCCAGGTGTTGAAATAATCGATCTGGGAGTCGGCGAACCTGACGAGATGGCTGATCAGGGGATTGTGGCAAAACTGTCCGAGGAGGCGGCGAAGCCCGAGAACAGGGGATATTCCGATAACGGAATACAGGAATTCAAGGATGTGGCGGCTAAATATCTGGAGACGGTTTACGGAGTAGAAGGTTTGAACCCCGAAACAGAAATAATCCACGGCATTGGTTCAAAGCCGGTGCTGGCCATGCTCCCGGCAGTGTTTATAAACCCTGGAGATATTACCATCATGCCGGTGCCGAATTACCCGGTGCTGGGGACCTTGACCAAGTGGTTCGGCGGGCAGGTGGTCAATCTTCCAATAACGCCGGAGAACGGGTTTTTCCCGGATATAGATTCCCTTGACCGGGAAACAAGAAGAAAAGCCAAACTGTTGTACTTGAATTATCCCAACAATCCCACGGGAGCATGCGCAACCAGGGAATTTTTTGAGAAGGTTATAAAATTTGCCAAGGAGAACAATGTCATAGTTGTTCATGATGCCGCCTACGCCGGGCTGATGTTCGACGGGGAGAAGCCGTTAGCTTTCCTCTCAATCGAAGGGGCTAAGGATGTGGGGGTAGAATTGTTTTCCTTATCCAAAGCGTACAATATGACCGGCTGGAGACTTGCCGCTGTCGCTGGTAATGAACTGGTTATCAAAGGATTTGCCACGGTGAAGGATAACAATGATTCCGGGCAGTTTATCGCTATCCAAAAAGCCGGGATTTATGCTTTGGAGCATCCTGAGATCACGGAAAAAATCAGCGAAAAGTATTCAAGAAGGCATAATATGCTTGTGTCGGCACTGAATGAGGTTGGATTTAGCGCCAGAAAACCAAAAGGCTCATTCTACCTTTATGTTAAAGCTCCGAAGGGCATCAAGGGCGGCAGAAGGTTTGAAAATGCCGAGGACTTTTCCCAGTACCTGATTACAGAAAAGCTTATTTCAACCGTTCCGTGGGATGACGCGGGCAGTTACGTACGCTTCTCGGTAACTTTTATCGCGAACGGCATCGAGGAGGAAAAGAGAGTTGTGGATGAGATCAGGAGTAGACTGTCTGATGTGGAGTTCGAGTTTTAGGATAAATAAATATATGCTCCACTGAACCCTGTGCACAAGCAATGTTCGGCTAATAGATTATTAAAACCCCGCTACTACAAAAAGCAGTCAGTGGGGTTTTAAAATATTCAAGTTCTTTAAACGGATCGAATTAAACACGCCGGCACTCATTTTATATCATCCGGGAATATAAGCATGAAGCATTATAAAAGGACACTATATAGTAAATAATATTTCCTACGGGATGAAATCAACGAAAGAATAAAGGGGAACCTTTTGACTGTAAAAATAATTATTCTTATTACGGCGATTATTATTAGTATTATTTCTTTGTTATCCATATACTTTTTGTGGGCAAGACTGCATCCTATAGAAATTTTGGCTTATTATCTGTTTTACACGATATTGCTACAACAAACATTTACTATTTTTACAATGAATTTGCACCTGTTTGAAATGGCAGATGGAGCAACAATCATGTGGCCGGTTAAAATGATCGGTTTGTTTTACTACCCGGTTATTAACTTATGGCTCTTATCTTTTTTAGGTTCAAGGAAGCTAAACATAATAAGAAAGGCATTAATATTTGTAATATTCCAGACGCTCCTGTTAGGCATGGATTATTTACATGGTAAAACCGGTTATATATATTCAATTCATTGGTCTCTTGGGTATGGCGCTATCAGACATATAATATTATCTCTCTTAGCTTTTTCGTTTATGTCATGTTTTAGGAAATTGTTGAGGGAAAGGAAAGTCATGGCATGATCCTGTATCCTCCGGTTAAGTTTGATGAAAACGAGTGGTTTATTATAATAACCGGCATCCTAATGTGGGCAATGATTTTTTTGTTGCCGAAACGATTCTCATTCCTAACTATAGTGATAATCTGGTTGTTTAATTTTTTTATAGGCCAAATGACAGACTTCATCATTGGAAAGCCGCCGCTTAGTTATTATTATTACAACGATCTTCCGGAATATGAATACTTTGATCTCCTTCTTTACTTTGTGTCATACCCTTCGTTTGCTTATTTTTTTATCTATTTCTATGATAGGTTGAACTTAAAAGGATTATGGTTTATTGGTTATATTTTTGTCTGGTCACTAGTCACAACCGGGATGGAATTGATATCAGTAAAATATTTCCACCTATATACTTTTACCGGATGGTGTTCACCATATTCAATCATTGTTTTTATTTTGGTTTATGTTTTGAATCTGATAGTATTCCGCTTTGTGGAACACCATCAGCCAAGAGTAGATTGGGGATATCGAATATTCTAGTTCATTATTGTCATATGAAAATTAAAGAGCCTAAAAAAAACAGGCTCTTTTTGGATTAATTTTTTACTTTATAATTGGATGTCCTGCACTGCGGGCTAACTGGTACATGATATATTGATTTAGACTAACTTTTTCATCCTTAGCTTTTTCGACCAAAGTGCGGTGAAGGGATTTTGGTATGCGAATATTGAGTTTGCCGGAATAGTCGTCTGATTCCCTTGCTGGTTCGGGAATCTCAATGCTTTCTTCAAGTGCGGTTTCTAACCAGCAGATCTTTGCGTCTTCAATCATCTTAAGTGCTTCTTCCACTGTTTGACCCTGACTTATACATCCAGGAAGTTCCGGTATTTCGACAGCATAACCACCATCTGCAGAGGGATGGAGGGTTACCTGGTAAGGTAGCCCCAGGTAATATTGAAGGTCTTTATTCATCTTTCATATCTCCTTCCAGAGCTTTGATTGCCAGCTTTACATAGGCTATGTCGATATGTGGCTGGTCGTAAGGAACTGTAACCAGTGTTGTTCCCTTGGTATATGTATAATGGCTTGATCCTTTCCTGGGCTGTCTTTTTTTGAAGTCTGACCTGATTAGAATTTTGTCCAGTTCCTCGAATCGTACCTGTCTAGGGTTATTCTTAATCTTTTGAAGCAGCTTTTCGAGTTTGCTCAATGCCACCACTCCTGGTACTATAGTACTATATATAATACTATATGTCGAGCAGGTTTAGATAGTTATATAGAATATCCCTAATACAGAACATACTTTTGGTGTCTTGTTTCTTGTGGTATACTAGTAATGTTAAAAAATATCTAGAAGGTGCAGCAATGCGGACTTTTCAGCTGAAATCAGAATATAAGCCCATGGGGGACCAGCCTAAGGCTATCTCCGCTCTGGTGGACGGCTTGAAAAAGGGGCATCAGGGACAGGTTTTGCTGGGCGCTACCGGCACCGGTAAAACATATACAATTGCCCAGGTGATTCAGGCTGTCCAGCGGCCGGCATTGATCCTGGCGCCGAACAAGACACTGGCTGCCCAGCTTTGCGGGGAGTTTAAAGAGTTCTTTCCGGACAACGCGGTGGAGTATTTTGTCAGCTATTATGACTACTACCAGCCGGAAGCATATATTCCGCATACCGATACTTACATTGAGAAGGATTCGTCTGTCAATGAAGAAATAGATAAACTGCGCCACTCGGCCACCTGCGCTCTCTTCGAGCGGCGGGACGTGATAATCGTGGCCAGTGTTTCCTGTATTTACGGCCGTTGACACCAGAAGAATACAGCACGCTGGTTCTCTCCCTGCGACAGGGAGAAATCTATGACCGGGACGCCGTCTTGCGCAAACTTGTGAGTATCCAATATGAACGCAACGATATAAATTTTATCCGGGGAAAGTTCAGGGTGCGGGGCGACTTTCGCTACACTGGGTCCTTACGAGTTGAGTGAAGCTTCTCTCTAGAATTTACGGATGGCCACTAAACAAATGGGGGCAACGCCCTCATTAACACTTACTTCACCCGCTATGAGTTTTAACTCCTAATTTTCTCATTAAATAGGTTAACTGACTTGGAATTACTTTGGTTGAGTCATAGGTAATGCTTACCCGGTCGACCCCAGTGATTTGCACATCCTTTACCCCTTGCAGGGTATGAAGCTCTTTTTTTATCATGGCTACTTTATCTGTATCATGCAAGCCTTCCACTTTAAAGTGCATTAAATAATCCATAAACTTCACCTCAAAGTTTTTATTATTAAAAGCAAGCGGATCTAGTTCCTAGGAAATAGGCGGAGCTTAGATAATTAGGCAGTTTAACGTCTTACCCAGGACCAAAGTGAGCAACCTTCTTTGCAATGGGCCGTTTCTCTAAGCATCCAGTGCTTTGTAAACATTTTTAAACCTCCTCCACAATTTATTTGAGTCATCATTTTATATGACAATATTTTTGATTATCTGAATAAAAAATTGGTTCTTATATAAAGTGGTTATTGTTTTAAAATGTGGGCTTTTATTGTTTTTATGTCTTCTTTGATCTCAATTGTAATGTTTAATTGTTTTGTTAAACTAATTATTATTTCTTGATACTTCGCTTCACGTTCTTCTTGTTTGATATCTCTTTTATCCTGCGTCTTTAATATATAAAATCACTAATGTTGCATTAAATAATCGAAGAATAGTCAATGCCTAAAATGGTTTAAAATGATTAAAATTACTCGAAAAATGACTAATTTCCATAAATATCATGGCATTTCATTAAAAAACTCCTTATAATAGAGGTATAGCAGGTAATCCTGTCCATAGTCTCTAAATAAGGAGAATAAGCATGGATAAGGATACCACGAAATCCACATTTAATGAAGTACTAAATCAATTTCCAATTAAAAAATTTAACTCTTTAGTTAAAGAAACCGGTTCAGACGAGTACATCAAAAAGTTATTTATGATTA